>JAGCCD010000158.1 GCA_017651785.1 Bacteroidales bacterium | reverse complement strand
CGGAGAAAACATAATCTTTGCCCCAGGTGCCTGTGGAAAGGCCCTCAAGAGCCCCCTTTGCGGTGGCCACGAAGTCCTTGGGGATGTAGAAATACGAATCAGACCTGGCGTTGAGCTCTACGCTGAAGCGGTTGTGGTCTGTCTGCCTGCCAAAGGTGATGAGGTTGACGTTGGCGTTGACGAGCAGGGAATTCTGAGGCTCGAATCCGGCAAGGGCTTCCTCGAGCGATACGGCCGAATCAAAGAAAAGCCTGTCCATATCCTTATTCAGGAACGAGGACACGGACAAGTTTGAATTGGCGCTGGCGCTGATGTTGCCGATGCCCACACCTACGAAGGTGCCGGGCTTTCCGTCCAGGGATGCTCCGGGATTGACGCGATAGGAATAGACATAATTGTCCAGGAAATATCCCGTCTTGAAATCCTGCGCGAAAGCAACCCCGGCGGTGAGGGCCAGGAGACCTGCTAAAAGCAGCTTTTTCATTGACTGTTAGAGCTTTACGATGGTAAGCTTGCTGGTGTCGATCTTGAGGGTCTGGCCTTTTGCGAACTTTGAGTTCTGGCCGGCGGTGAGGTCGAGCGAGAGGGTAGCGGTAGAGATTGCGTTGACCTTCTTGCCGGAGTTGTCTACAACGTGAAGCACGATTGAGGACTTGACGGGTTTGCCGGGCTCACCAGCCTTTACCACATCCTCTGAAGTGCCGGTAAGACCGTCGGGAGAGGAGGCGCTGAACTTGATGTCGAAGGGAACGGTGCTCTCTATGTCGAAGTAGATGTCGTACTCCTTGAAGATGTCGTCTACGTCGATGAGGATGCCAAGATCGTCGAAGGTCTTATCGATGTGAACCTTTGCGCCGGGTTTGTAACTCAGTGAAGAATAATACTTTGCCTTTACGGTGAACTCGTAGGTCTCTGCGGCTGCGGGAGCCTTGGAGCCCTTCTTGGGAGTAACGCTCATGTCTTTGATGACAATCTCGTCGATACCGTCGGAAATAGGGTCGCTGAAGGACTCGGGAAGGATGATGGGATCTTCGTAGCCAAGCTGTGTGTGGAGATCTGTCTTTTCTTCCTTAAGAAGGCCGAAGCTCTTTACGTCACCCTCGGGGACAATCATTTTGTCTGAAGGGATGTCACCGGATTTGTCGTCAATTACCAAGGTACCGTCAAACTCTACGGGGTCTGGGGCAGGATTCTCTACGGTAACGATGACACCGGCGTTTACAAGCTCTCCGTCAACGGGTTTAGCCACAGAGGGAAGGTCTGATCCGTCGATCGTAAGCTTTCCGGAAATTGTGTTTTTGCCGCTGGTAAGGGATGTGGTGGCCTTTACGGGCTCTTTGGCCTCTTTTTCAATGTAAAGTTCGCCGTCCGTGGCGGTTTTGACATGGCTGTTGCCATCAAGGTCGGCGACTCTGACGAAGGCGACTTCCGACTGACGGTCGATTTTTACATCGACTCCGGGAGCCTTAACTCCGATGCTGCCGAGGAAACCGTTGCAGGAAACTGCAAGTGAAAGTACTGCAAAGCCTGCGAGAATGACGTTAATCTTTTTCATAATTATAACAATTGATTTGATGTAATAACTATTCCAATCATGCAAATATAATAAAAAAACCTTACCATATTATTATTAAAGCAGTTTTTTGCACTTTTGCCACTTTTGTTATACAATTTATATTATGTTAACTTAGGCATTAAAAAGGCCTCCCCTTCATTGGGGAAAAACGATTTTTTGTATATTTGTCCTGCAGATGGCAAGGAATAGAAAATTAGACATCGTACTCAAGGACGTCCGGATAGAAAGCATTGCCGCAGAAGGCAAAGCGATTTCCCACGTAAGACTCGACGACGATCCGGAAGATTCTCCGGGGCGTGTCCTGTTTGTGGAATTCGCCGTTCCCGGAGATATTGTGGACGTACGCATAACCCGCAAGAAAAAGAATTTCCTGGAGGGGCGCATTATTTCAATAAACAAGCCTTCGGAAGAGCGTCTGGAGCCATTCTGCAGCCATTTCGGCATCTGCGGCGGGTGCCGCTGGCAGCCGCTTCCCTATCATATCCAGCTTGCCGCAAAGCAGCGTCAGGTGTACGATCAGCTTACCAGAATAGGTCATCTTAAGGTGCCTGAAATCTCGCCCATAATCGGCTCGGAAAAGATAAAAGAATACCGTAACAAGCTGGAATTCAGTGGGTCAGATAAACGTTGGCTCTTCCCGGGAGAAGATCCCGAGTCTCTTGGGCCATCTGAACGCGGCGGCCTCGGTTTCCACGTGGGAAAGTTCTTCGACAAGGTGCTTGACATTGAGCATTGCTACCTCCAGAGAGAGCCCACAAACGCAATCCGCCTGTTCGTAAAGGACTATATAGTACGTAACGGCCTCACATTCTACAACATACGGGAGAATTTCGGCTTCTTCCGCAATATGTTTGTCCGCACCACCGACGACGGCCAGGTAATGGTGATCCTCTGTTTCGGCGAGCACTCCCCTGCCATTCAGGGCCTTCTGGAGGCAGTTGCCGACCGTTTCCCGGAGATTTCGTCGCTCTACTACGTAATCAACACCAAGGGCAACGACAGCATTTCAGACCAGGAATGCATCCTGTTCAAAGGTGCAGACGCCATTTACGAGCGAATGGAAAACCTCCGTTTCCGCATCGGCCCCAAGTCCTTCTATCAGACAAATACCGGCCAGGCACTGCAGCTCTACCGCAAGGCGCGCGAGTTCGCTGCTCTAACCGGGAAGGAAACGGTTTACGACCTTTACACCGGAACCGGCACCATTGCCCAGTTCGTAAGTGGCTCAGCCTCAAAGGTTATCGGCATAGAATACGTGCCCGAGGCCATTGAGGATGCCAAAGAGAACGCCCGCTGCAACAACATCACCAACTGCGAGTTCTACGCCGGAGACATGAAAGACATCCTCACCCCGGCGTTCATCGAGCAGCATGGCCGTCCGGACGTTATGATTGTAGATCCCCCGCGTGCCGGAATGCATCCGGACGTAGTAAGAACAATACTCGGCGCAGCTCCCGGGCGCATCGTCTATGTGAGCTGCAATCCCGCCTCCCAGGCAAGGGACATCGCCCTTATGGCTGAGCGATATGCAATTACCGCCGTTCAGCCGGTAGACATGTTCCCCCACACCCAACACGTAGAAAACATTTGCTTGCTTGAACTATGCTGACAGAAATCGCATTGCTAATACTGGGCCTGCTGCTCGTCATCTTCGGCGCCGACTGGCTTGTTGACGGAGCATCTGCCATCGCCCGCAAACTCAGGATCAGCGAATTCGTCATCGGACTCACGATAGTAGGCTTCGGCACCTCCTGCCCCGAACTGGTAGTCAGCGTAACCGGCGCCGTGAACGGCCTGTCGGACATTTCTATCGGAAACGTCATCGGGTCAAATATCTTCAACACCTTCCTCATACTCGGCGTAACGGCGCTCATCATGCCCATCGCAATCACCCGCAGCAACAAGCGAAGGGACATCCCCGTCACCCTGCTAGTCACTTTCCTGCTGGTGTTCTGCGGTATGAGCAAAACCATTTTCGGCCTTGGAGCCGGAGATGGTCTTTCAAGAATAGAAGGCATTGTGTTTCTGGCACTTTTCGCCATTTATATCTATTCTTGCTTTAAGAATGATGAGGACACTTCTTCGGAGGAAGTTCCGGCAAAGGAACTCAAGCTCGCCGTCGCCATACTGCTCACCCTTGCCGGTCTTGCCGGCCTCATCCTGGGCGGCCACTGGTTCGTTGAATCGGCAGTCAAAATAGCCCACCGCCTGGGCGTGAGCGACAAGTTCATCGCCATTACCCTTCTTGCCGGAGGCACTTCCCTGCCCGAGCTTGCAGCATGCATGGTTGCGGCTTTCAAGAAAAAAGGGCAGCTCGCGCTGGGCAACATACTGGGTTCCAACATTTTCAACATACTTCTCATCCTTGGCGTCTCCGCTACAGTCAGGCCCGTTTCTTTCACCAACATAAGCCTGGTAGACGTATCCGCCATGCTTGCCAGCATGATAATGGTCTGGCTGAGTTCGTACACATTCAAAAAGGATAAGATAGACCGCTGGGAGGGCGCCATTTTCGTGGCTTCCTTCGCAGCGTATTACGTCTGGCTCTTCATTAATCTATAGCACTATGCAACTCCTCAAGTTCAAACCCACGGAATACCGTCTGATGGACGTCAAGACCGGCCGTGTCTTCGACGATACGGGCTGGATCCTTGCAGACCCCCAGGCCAAAGATCCTTCACTTGTACGCGCAGTCTACGCATCACGGGAATTCAACCCCCGTGCGGACCTTCGCGGCCTGTACCGCTACGCAGACTGGATGCCCGTAAAACGCATTCTCAAAGGTTCTGCGGCGCCTGTAACCTATAAGTCAAAGGGGCTTGCCAAGTATCTGGGCCTGAATAATTTATACATAACGTTCAGCGGCTGGAACCCCCGTCTGGGAGCCAAAATGAAAACCTGTTCCTTCAAGGAGACAGAGGCCTATTCCGTATGCGCGCGAATGGACAAGAAGGAGAAGCGCACACTCGTCGTCCAGTCTGCGGGCAACACCGCAAGGGCCTTCGCCCAGGTCTGCTCGGACAACGACATCCCGGTGGTCATCTGCATCCCCGAGGACAATCAGCACGACCTCTGGTTCCACAGGCGCCTTAACCGCTGCGTAAAGCTCGTTGCAGTCCCCCACGGCTGCGACTACTACGACGCCATCAGGCTCGGAGAAAAGCTTGCGTCAGACCCCCGCTACTTCCTTGAGGGCGGCGCCAAGAACATAGCCCGCCGCGACGGGATGGGCACCACACTCTTGAGCTGCGTAGAAAAGACCGGCCGCATCCCTGACGCCTACTTCCAGGCAGTAGGATCCGGCACAGGTGCTATAGCCGCTTGGGAAAATGCCGAAAGGCTCGCCGCCGACGGTCGCTTTGGGGAGAACAAAATGCGTATTTACGTGTCCCAGAACAAGCCCTTCACGCTCCTGTACGACTCATGGAAAGCCTGCTCGAGGCAACTTGCAGAAAAGCCCGCAGAAGCCGGTAGGCGCGACTCCGAGGTAATCCTGGCCAAGGTCCTTTCAAACAGAAAACCGCCCTACGGCATTGCAGGCGGCCTTTACGACGTTCTGGTCAAGAGCTGTGGAGACGTCTTCCTCGCCAGCAACGACGACATAGTCTACTGGCTCCTTCAGTTCCGCAATCTGGAGGGGTACGACCTCCTGCCCGCTGCCTGCGTCGCAGTCTCTTCCCTCGCCCAGGCAGTGAAAGACGGCGTGGTGAGCAAAGACGAATGCATAATGCTCAACTGCACCGGCGGCGGAATGCTGTCCTCCATGGGCCGCGGCTACTTCCTCAAGGAGCCGGACCTCGTGCTGAGTCCCGACCTTGATGCGGAGGAGGTGATAAAAAAGGTATCGGCCCTCTTCTAGAAGTTGAGAGCGATCGAAAAAGCTACGCCCCAATACTGGGCGTAGTTTTTTGTTATGTCCGCTTCCGGCACCGGGGCCGAAGTGTCCGGGTCGGTTATGGACTTGTGGTCTCCGCTGACTGCGAAGGACAGTAAAAAGTCTACGCTTGTGGTT
>JAGCCD010000157.1 GCA_017651785.1 Bacteroidales bacterium | reverse complement strand
ATGCTGTCCCTGCGGGCGCGGAAGGCGGCAAGCTGCTCGGGTGTGAAGTTGCCGCGGCGGAACATTCGGGTGGGACGGAAGTCGAGGCTGTCGTTGTGATAGGCCAGGCTGTCAGGAATGCTGTCTATCCTGTCCAGCTCCGGCGGCAGGCGGCGCAGCGACTCGAGCAGGCGGGCGTAGCGGTCTATGTCCCACTCAAGCCTGCTGGCAATCTGGTCGTAGGGGAGGCGCTTCTCCGTGAACTTGTTGTACTCGTCCGTTACCGATTTGAGGGCGTAGGTAAGGTCGAAGGTGTAGTCCTGCTTCTGGGAGTACAGCATCAGCGACAGCTCGTTGCACTTCTTCATAGTGGCGATCATATCGTAGCGCTGATTGCGGTACTGGTCTGCAAAACGGCCCTCTGCCGCTACACGCTTCTCGTAGTCCCGCTTGAGCTCGAGGCGCAGCGAGTGGATGGTCTGGCCAAGGTTGCGCTCGTTGAACACGGCGGATGCGGGCACCGCCACGAGCAGCGCCGCAGTGAGGATGAGGGCGTGACGGAGTTTCATTATTCGGGAAGATTATCTACCACCTCTACGGCGTGGCTGCCGGCGAACTCAAGCAGGCCGTCGTAGTTGTCGAACTTTGCGGTGCCGCCAAGCCAGATGCGGAGCTTGAAGCCTACCTGCGCGGCGATGGCCTGAATGTTCTTAACGGTCTCAAGCACGCAGTACTCTGAGGCGATGCCGCAAACGGTTACCTCGTCTCCGGGCTTGAAATAGTCTTGCGTAGAGGGAGTTACGTCTGCAAAAGCGCCGTACTGCTCTGTTACCTGGCCCTTGAGGACGAAGCGCACGCTGCCCTCGTCCAGGCCCTCCAGAATGCAGTCGGGCATACTGGCGCCGGCAGTGTGGTGCACGCAGTGCACGGGCCAGGGACCGCCCTGCTCCTTGAAAGAGCAGTGCCCCAGGGGATGCCAGTCGAGGGTGAAGTACAGCAGGTCGAAACGTTTCTTTGCGGCGTTTATTACGGGAATGAAGTCTGCCGCTCCGGGGACGGTGAGGGAACCGTCTATAAAGTCTTTCTGCAGGTCTACTGCAACGAGGATCTTTCTCATATTATCGTTTGTCTATTATTGTGGCGTCTGCGTAGTCTTTGGGATTGAAGAGGACCTGCTTCTCGGTTACGTTGAAGGAAAGGTCCCTCATAGTGAATGTGATGCCGTCCATCTTAGTGCTGAGGCTCCTGGGATTATAGGTATCTTTCTCTACCACTATGTCTATGGTCTTGGGGTCGTCCTTGTTCTTGTTGGACTTTGACTTTTTGCAGAGGATGTGCCAGGTCTTGTCCGTCTGGTCCTTGACAGACAAGTCGTAACCTTCTGTAAGGCCCACGAACATATCGATGTCTCCGTCCGTGCTGGAGGACTCTTCCTTGCGGTTGGTGATTTCCAGCTCGTTATTCTTGGCGTTGTATACCCACTGGGTAGTCTCGTCCAGCCAGGTTGTGACTTCCACGCCGGCAACCTTTGCCACCGCGCGCATCTTCTCGCCGTACACCCAGGTCTTGGTGCTGAGGGTGCCGACGATGGGGAGTTTTAAGTCTATGATCATATACACTCCGTCGTTCTGGTGCTGGTCTATGACCTTTTCCATACGGTCCAGAATCTCCTCAGGGGTCTGGCTGAATGCCGCCAGGGAGCAGAGGAGGGAAATGAGAATACCTATAATCTTTTTCATAACAGGCAAAGTTAACAATTTTGTATATTTGCGCAAAGTTTTCAAAAGGGATGACAGGCGCTGCCGTATGAAGATAGAACTGGAGGGACATTTCGGCTACAGGAGGCTGGTGGTTTCCGCCCTTCCCGGCGTACTGATGATGCTGGTAGAAAGCATCTACAGCGTTGTGGACGGCCTGTTCGTCTCCAACTTCGTGGGCACCACGGCCTTCGCCGCGCTCAACGTCATCTGGCCAGCTATAATGCTCATCGGCGCAATAGGCCTTATGGTGGGCACCGGCGGTTCCGCGCTCGTATCAATGACAATGGGGCAAGGCGACCGCGAAAGGGCCAACAGCCTCTTCAGTATGCTCGTGCGCTTCGTGCTGATAGCGTCAATCGTCTTTTCCGTGCCCCTGTACGTGCTTATGGAACCCATTTCCCGAGTGCTGGGAGCAGAAGGGGAGATGCTGCGGCAGTGCGTCATATACGGCCGCATCTGCGCCCTTGGCCTTCCGGGCTTTATGCTGCAGATGGCGTTCCAGTCGCTGTATATGACTGCGGAAAAGCCTCAGCTGGGCACCATAATGTCCGTGGTGAGCGCCGTCATCAATATGACGCTGGATGCCCTGTTCATAGTGGGTTTCAAATGGGGGCTCGCAGGCGCCGCGGCGGCAACGTCCATCGCCAGTATGGTGGGCGGCTTTTTCCCGCTGTGGTACTTCCACAGCCGCAGGAACGGCAGCGCGCTCAAGCTCGTGCCCGCCGCCTTCGAGCACAGGCCCATTGTGAAGGCGTGCAGCAACGGCCTCTCCGAGTACGTGGGCAACATCT
>JAGCCD010000156.1 GCA_017651785.1 Bacteroidales bacterium | reverse complement strand
GGCACGATGGTGGACCATTCGTGCATCAAGACCAACCTCGAGGGGCTGCTGGAGTACAGCTACAATCCTTCACTGGTAGAAATTGAACCTGCTGCCTCAAGGCGCACGTTCCGCGGTTTCCGCAGGGCCGACGGCCAGGTGGGCATACGCAACCAGATATGGGTCATTCCAACAGTGGGATGCGTTAACGGTATCTGCCAGCAACTGGTGGAGCGGTTCAAGGCGGAGATTGCCGGTCGTGAAGGAAGCATAGATGCAGTGGTGGCGTTCCCTCACAACTACGGTTGCTCGCAGCTGGGGCCGGACCACGAGAACACCCGTACGGTGCTGGCGGACATGGTGCACCATCCCAATGCCGGCGGCGTACTGGTAGTGAGCCTTGGGTGCGAGAACAATCAACTCGATGCTTTCCGCGAACTTGTGGGCCCGGTCGATGAAAACCGCGTGCGTATGTTCGTCACGCAGAAAGTGAGCGACGAAATAGAGTACGGAATGCAGCAACTCCGGCAGATATACGCAGTTGCGTCAAAGGACGTGCGCGAGGATGTACCTGTTAGCGAGCTTCGGGTGGGCCTTAAGTGCGGCGGCTCCGACGGCCTGAGCGGCATCACCGCAAATCCCCTGCTGGGCGTCTTCTCAGACTGGATCGTGGCTCAGGGCGGGACCACCGTACTCACCGAAGTTCCCGAGATGTTCGGAGCAGAGACAATCCTGATGAACCGCTGCCAGGACAAGGCGACGTTCGACAAAACTGTCGCCCTCATCAACGATTTCAAAGAATACTTCATAAAGCAGGGTATGCCGGTGTACGAGAACCCTTCGCCCGGCAACAAGGCCGGCGGCATCAGCACGCTCGAGGAAAAGAGCCTCGGCTGCACGCAGAAGTGCGGCAAGAGCGTCGTGCGCGGCGTGCTCAAATACGGCGAACGCCTGAGCATCAAGGGGTTGAACCTTTTGAGCGCCCCCGGCAACGACCTCGTGGCAAGCACCGCCCTCGCCGCATCCGGCTGCCAGATCGTACTCTTCACCACCGGCCGCGGCACCCCCTTCGGGAGCTTCGTCCCCACTATGAAGATAAGCACCAACACCCCTCTGGCCGAGGGCAAACCCGGCTGGATAGACTTCAACGCCGGAGTTCTGGCCCAGGACGCCCCTATGGGCGAGGTCAGCGCCCGTTTCATCGACTTCGTACTCGCCGCAGCAAGCGGAGAACCTGTGAACAACGAGAAGAACGGTTACCGCGAAATCGCCATTTTCAAGAGCGGAGTGACACTGTAAACAAACGAAACAAAATACAATAGCGCTATTATGACAAAAACACGTTACACTGCCCCGCAGGCAGAATTGCTCGAAGCAGAAAACGCCTACTGCTTCCTTCAGGAGAGCCCCGGCGGAACAATCGACCCGCTGGAAGACAGCAACATCGACATCGTATGGTAAGGAGGAAAGGATTATGAAAAAGATTTTCGCATTTACCATCGCAGCCCTATCGCTGCTCGCAGTTTCCTGCAACAAGGAAGTTACTCCCGAGGTCTCACAGGCTCCCGCAACCATTGCCAAGACCTTTACCGTCACCGCTCCTGAGAGCACCAGGACAGAGCTTTCCGGCACCAGAGACGTAGTATGGTCTGCCGATGACGAGATCAACGTAATTGCCGCTAACTCCGGCAACCAGTACACCTTTACCCTCACTGAAGGCGAAGGCACCGCAACCGCCAAGTTCAGCGGCAGCATTGCCGAAGCAGATGCAGAAGAAACCGAGTTCTACGCACTCTATCCCAATGTGCCCATCCGCCTTGAAGAAACAGACAAGAATAACAACCGCTGGGCTCTCGATCAGGGACAACTGGTTATTGACGAGCCTGTTACCACTCAGGAGGCAGTAAAGGGCGGCTTCCCCACCGCAGCTGCATTCATGACTGCAGTTGCCGACGGCGACGGCAATTTCGCCTTCCGTCACGGAGCTGCATACCTCAAACTGACGATTCCTGAAGACGATATCACCGCTATCCACTTTGAAGTGGACGGAAGCGCCCGTCTTGGCGGACGTCCCGTTTATACTGCTTCCGACGGTACTACCTTCCAGGTGAACGGCGCCAAGAATTTCATGGACTTCACTTGCGAGAGCGGCTTTGAGAAGAACGCCGTCTATTACGTACCCGTCCTTACCAAACAGTCTAATTGCGGCAACCTTACCATTACTTTTTCCAAGGCCAGCGGAGCATCCTGCAATGTTACCACCAAGTCACTGGAAAAAGAAAAGCTCCAGTCGGGCAAGATCTACGACCTGGGCTGCCCGCCTGCCGACTTCACCACCAAGATATTAGTGGACGATATGTCCATCGGTCCCGACAAAGTCAGCTCAACCGACTGCACCCCTGTGGTCTTCAAAGTGGTCAACCCTCTGCCCGGGTACAAAGTCAAGGGATCAAGGAATGCCGCTGCCGTCTGGTTCAGCCCGCACGATATCCAGTACGAGGACATGGGCACAAGCGGCACCATGACATATTACACCGCCGATGCCAACACGGGCACAGAGCCGCGCAGCGTCCAGATTACCCTGACTTATTATAACGCGGCAAACACTTCCGAGGTAGCTGCTACGGCAACCTTCACCCTCACCCAGAAGGCCCCCGGCGCTGCCACAGAAGAACACGAGCATGTGCTTTATTACAACTCCAGCAGCGAGCTTGTCAACCTGTCCGATGGAGAAGCCGGCACGTATTTCGACGCAACTGGAAAGACAGACCTGGGTGGAGACTACAAGATATCCGACTGGAACCTCGAAGGATACTCCTCAACCAAGGGTATTAAGATGAACAGTAGCGGAAAGGTTACCTTCACTACCTCAGGCTCGCTCAATAGCACCGTCCAGTTCTGGTTCATCCGCAGAAAGACCGGCGATTCCACCGCCCAGATTCAACTCGTCCCAGAATCCGGTGACGCCGTGGTCTTCGACTCTCTTTACGAGTCCATCGGCGACTCCGGCAAGATTTCCCATGCCAAAGGCACCGACTACACCATCCAAAAAAAATCAAAAGAACAAGCCCTCCTCCTTGTAAT
>JAGCCD010000155.1 GCA_017651785.1 Bacteroidales bacterium | reverse complement strand
GGAAGACGGCGTCCCGTACGTAACGGAAAGGTACTTCAACTCTGATGTAAAGTATAAGACTGTCACCCTGAAAGGACCGTTTGTTTCCGGATCGGACTATTATGTTGCCCTGGTTCCGGGCATCCGCCCCGTCATGCTCACCTTTTACGATGCCGGAGGAGAGGACCGCACCGTGTCTTCTTCCTCCCTTACTTTCACGAGGGGGCATATAACTGATATCGGCTCCATCCCGCTGAACAACGGTTTCTATGACGTCGGAGACGATGTAATACCGGAGGCGGAGCTGTACTTCGAGGCTACTTCCGGCTACAAGCCGGTAACGCTCGCCGTAGTGCCCGACGGCTTTACGGTGAAAGAGCTCGACCAATATAAGATGCTTGCCCACAGCGCAATGGACTTGATGTTCGACACCGAGCCCTACAAAACTTACAAGGAATACTTCAACGTCTGGATTCTTTCCGCCGCCTCAAATGAATCGGGCGCTTCAGTCACCGACGGCAACGGCCACATCACAGAGGCGCACGACACTTATTTCGGGTCCAAATGGGGTGTAAGCAGCTATAACGACATGGCGGTGAACCAGTCTGTCCTGTATTCTTTCGTAGAGGCCAACTGCCCTGACATAGTTAACGGCGTGTGGGATCGTAAAGAAGTCCCCATTCTTGTCATTGTGAACGACGCACGGTATGCCGGAATCTGCCACTGGGGCTCCAACAGTCATGGTTATTGCATGGTTTCATATGCCGGCGGCAAGAGAATCGTGTGGCCGAACGCGACTGTCATAGCAGTGAGCGACAGCGACCCTTCTGCCGGTACCCGTGAAACGACGGATGAAGATTTTGCATCGGTAGGCAAAAACCGCGGCGACTGGCGCAACGTGGCGATTCACGAATTCGGAGGTCACAGTTTCGGGCGCCTGGCCGACGAATACTGGTTTGAAAGCAGCTATTCCAAGGTCTCCTATATCTCCGGTCACAACTACCCGATTCCTATCGGACTCAACATTTCCGCCTCTTATTCCCCCACGCCCTGGGACGAAGACCTGCTGTCCAGGCGTGACGAACTTATCGCCGTAAATCCCCGTTATTCGCGTATCGGCTCTTTCCAGGGCGGGGAAGTGTCGGCCCTGAACCGCTGGCGCAGCGAATTCATCAGCGTGATGGACGACAACCGCCTGTACTTCTCTACCTGGCAGCGGGAACTCATAGTCCGGCACATCCTCGAGCATGCGGGAGCTGCATTCGACTTTGATGAGTTTTTGGCCAGGGATATCATCTACGACCCTCTGAGGGATGCGAATCCAAACGGAGCGCCCGGTATGTACCGTCCCGGAGAGCCTGCAATGGAATGTCCTCTTCTGCCACCTCCGGTATTAACTAAAGACTGATGAAACGACTGTTTTTAACACTTACTGTCCTTCTGCTCGCGGCGTTAAGCCTTGACGCCCAGCGCATCCGCTCCGTAGATATAGATGTGTATATCAACGGGGAAGGAGATTCCTACATCAAGCAGGTGTGGGACGTAGACATAGTATCCGGCACGGAATGGTACATCCCAATAGGCAACCTGGGCGGTATGCGCATCAGCGGCCTCAAGGTGTCCGAGAACGGCCAGGAGTTCATAGACGAGGGCCGCAGCTGGGATTCCTCCCGTTCGCGCGAGGAGAAAAAAGGCCGCAGCGGCATTATAGAAAAGGGTTCCAACGGCGTAGAACTCTGCTGGGGCCAGGGAGATTACGGACACCACGTCTGGGAGGTCGGCTTTGTGGCCCTGCGCCTCGTTCAGTCGCTGGAAGACTATGACGCCTTCAATTTTATGTTCATCAACCCTGAGATGATAGCCGGCCCGGAAAAGGCAACCGTCACTTTCCACAGGCTTGACGGTGAGCCCTTCACGTCAGAATACACCCGTTTCTGGTTCTTCGGCACCGAAGGCAACTCCGAGCTGCGGGAAGACGGCACCATTTACTTCGAGGCCCGGAATATGCGCCGCAGCGACTCCGTAATAGCCATGATGCGCTTCGACAAGGGGTACTTCAAGCCGGAGCTTACCAAGGACCTGACCTTCGAGCAGATGCAGAAAAAGGCCTTCAAGGGCAGTGATTACGAGAAAAAGGGCGGCCTGAAGAACTTCTCCATAGACGACCTCATAGACATTTTCTTCGAGTTCCTGATATTTATCGTCGCGGCCTTCTCCTTCCTGTTCATGGGGTTGCTCTGGGTCAAGGACAAGATACTCAAGGCCACCGGCCGTCAGTGGTCGCCCAAGTTCTTCGGCGCCAAGCACGTTGGCGGATGGGCAAGAGAAGCTCCTTTCAAGGGCAGCATTCCCATAGCGGCATACCTGTTAAAAGAGGGCACAAGGCTGTCCTTCAAGGACGGTCACCCGGAAAGGGCCATCGGCGCATACTTCCTTCGCTGGATCCAGAAAGGCATAGTCACGCCCATTCCGGCCGACGACGGCCACTATGACCTGCGTTTCCCCGAGGAGGAACCCGATTTTGCCGACAGTTCAGAGAGATCCCTGTTCCAGAAGGCCATTGGTGCCGCGCGCCTTAACGGCAACAATATACTGGAGAAAGGCGAGTTCGACAAGTGGGCGGAGAAGCACTACAAGTCCCTCGCCGGCTGGCCGGATTCCATAGTCTCTGAAGGAAAGTCCAAGTACCACGGTTTCCCCGGAGACAAGATAGAAGAGGGCGCCAATCTCCTTAAATTCAAGAACTTCCTTAACGACTTCACAATCTCCAAAGAGAGGGAAGTGCCGGAGGTTGGCCTGTGGGGCCAGTATCTGGAATTCGCCCAGCTCTTCGGCATCGCTGACAAGGTGGCCCAGGGCTTCGCAAAGATGTATCCAACCGAGTTCAACGACTACAGCGAGCGCTTCGGCCTTGACTCCGCCACCCTCTGCACCGTGGTAGACAACTGGACGCGGATGTCGTCCAGCGCCTACAACAAGGCATACACCACAAAGCTGAGCCAGGAAGCCTCGTCCGGAGGATCTTCCGGTTCCCGCGGCGGCTTCGGCGGCTTCTCCTCCCGCGGTGGCGGCGGCGGCTTCAGCGGCGGCGGCTTCGGCGGCGGAAGCCGTTAATTCACTGCTACTTACGAAAAGACCTCTGGGAGTTTTTCCCAGAGGTCAATTGTTATGTAGCTGATATTAGGACAGTTGGGTGTAGGCGACTTTGCCAACGAGCGTGGTGGGGAGGGAGTCGCGGACCTCGATGGTGTAAGGCATGGCGTACTTTGCGACGTTCTTGCGGCAGTGTGCCATGATGTCCTCGATGAGCTCGGGGGTGTTCTGCACGCCGTCCTTCAGGACTACGAAAGCCTTGACTTTCTGCATCTTGTAGGGATCGGGCACGCCGATGACGCAGCTGCGCTGAACGGCCGGGTGACCCTCAAGGATGTTCTCTATCTGCGAAGGGTACACGTTGTAGCCGCTCGTAACGATCATCCTCTTGATTCTCTGGCGGAAGTAGATAAAGCCCTCTTCGTCCATCACGCCAAGGTCTCCGGTGTGCAGCCAGACGTGGCCGTCGGAGTGCGTGCGGAGGGTCTGGGCGTTCTCGTCTTCGTGGTTGATGTAGCCGAGCATCATTGACGGGCCGGTGAGGCAGATTTCGCCCTCTTCGCCGTAAGGAACTTCCTCTGTGGTGCCGGGCTTGCAGATGCGGAAGAAGGTGTCGGGGAACGGGATGCCTATGCTTCCTTCCTTCTCCTTGTTGTAAGGGGTGAGGCAGCAGGCTGTGACGCATTCCGTGGTGCCGTAGCCCTCGCGTACGCGGACGGAGGCGTTATGGTCGGCAAGGAACTTGTCGAATTTCTTCTTGAGCTCTATGGTGAGCGAATCGCCGCCCGAGAAGACGCCGCGCAGGCAGGAAAGGTCTGCGCCGTCAAGATATTTGTTGCGGGTAATGGCCTCGAACAGGGTGGGCACGCCGGCAATGAAATTGGGGCGCGTGGTCTTGATGAGCTTGGCGTAACTCTTTACGTTGAAGCGAGGTACGAGGATGGATGTGCCGCCGCAGTAGAGCACGGTGTGAATGCACACACCAAGGCCGAAGCCGTGGAACACGGGCATAGCGGCAAGCATCCTTGAGTGGCGAACTACTTTGTTGCTCATCGCCTCCGTCTGCACTGCGAGGGCGTTGAAATTAAGGTCGCTCAGCATTATTCCCTTGGTCACGCCGGTAGTGCCGCCGGAGAAGAGCACTACGGCCTCCTTGCGGAAATCTTTCCTGGCGACGTATTCGCCCTTGTATTCCCTTCCGAGCCTGAGGAGGCTCTTCCAGAGTATGGTGCCGTCGTTTTCCTGTACCTTGGGGAACTTGCGCTCCGTGAGCAGTTTCTGGCCCAGGGAAAGAGGGAAGGGGAGCTCCTCGCTCACGCGGGCGATGATGAGTTTGCCGATGGGACGCTTTGTGCGCACCTCCAGGAACTTGGCGTAGAACTGGTCCAGAGTGACCGCTACGTCGCACTCAGCCTCGTCAAGGTAGTGTGCAAGTTCGCCGACGGCCGAAAGGGGATGAACCATTGCGGGAACTGCTCCTATGCGGTTGAGACCGTACAGGCAGTAGATGGCCTGGGGCACGTTGGGCATGCATACGAGCACTCTCTGGCCGGGGCGCACACCCAGAGCATAGAACGAACGGGCCACGAGGTCTGTGTTCTGGGAAAGCTCCCTGTAGGATATCTTTCGGCCCATGAAGGTCATTGCGGGAAAGTCGGGATCCTTTGAGGCGGTGTCCATTATCGCCTCCGACATTGTCTTTTCGCTGTATTCCAGCGATGCGGGTACCTCGCCGTAGCTTTCGCGCCACGGCATGGCGATGTTGCTATAGTCGAATTTCATGCTTTAATCTATTTCTATGGGTTCGGCTGCGGGGAGGTCAAGCAACTCGGGATGGGCGAATATCTTCCTGACGAGTCTGATGCTCTTGGCGAAGTAGGTACCGTCGGCGATTCTTTCGTCTATTGTGAGGCCGAGCTTGATTGTGTTGCGCAGCTCATAGGTGCCGTCTTCGTTCCAGAAGGGACGGAGCTTCTTCTCGTTGATCACGATGAAGAAGGAGTTGTTGCCCCAGTCGAACAGGTGATGATAGTCCGCGTGCAGTTTGATGCTGCCAAGGTTGGTGACGAATACGCTGGCGTAGCAGGGGTCGTCTTTTGCCAATCCCTTGGGATACAGGCCGTAATACTCCATGCGCTTGAGCGCCCAGGCCATCAGGTTGAAAAGGGGACGGGGGAGCTTCTTCACCGCGTTGAGGGCGTTGCTTATGCCCACGGTCTTGTCTTCCTTGCGCACTTTGTTGACGAATGCCTTAACGTAGTCGTGGACCTGGTCGAGCGGGGAGCCGCCTTCCCTGTCGAGCAGGAAATTGGCCTGCAGCTCTTCCGCCTTTTCGTCCAGCTGGCGCTTTACCACGAACGAGATCCTGATGTATTTCCTTTCATAAAAACGGCGTCCGGTGATGAAATAGTTCATCTTGGGGCGCAGCTGGAGGGTCTTGGCTACCGCAGCCACGATGAAATGGAACCAGGTGTACTTGAAGTCGGGATTGTCTGCGTTCTTTTTGGCCAGGTACTTGTCGACCTCCGTAAGGTCAAGGACTTCGCTCATCACGGCTTCGTTCTTGGTGCGGGGGCCGAACATATAAGGCATCATTACGTGCATTGAGTCGAGCCCCGATACATACCAGCCGTCGTAGCGGTCCAGACGGTGCTTTTTGTGCGGAACAGTGGTTTGCATAGGTCTTAGTGTTTTTGCAAAAATCTCGCAAATTTAACACTTTCGACAGAAAATCAGTATATTTGCGAATGATTTTTGACCGAAACACAAAAAACTGATACACCTGATGAAAAGTTTAATCCACCTCCTCGCCGTCGTGCTGGCGGCAGCCCTTGCCACCGGATGCCTTGCGGGCAAGTATATGTGCAACTACGCTCTCTGCTTCAACCCTCACGGAACCGATGACGTGGAGCGCACCCGTCACAAGGCAGATTCCCTCTGCCCCGGCAGCACAGCCTGGTACGACGGACTCCGCGCCCAGGGTCTCCTCAAAGACACCACCATCGTAGGTTATAAGGACCGCAACGTCCACGCGGTCTACGTTCCCGCCGCAGATCCGGAATCCGCTCAGGGAACCGCTATCGTGGTACACGGCTATACAGACAATCACCTCGTATTCCTTTATCTGGCACGTATGTACAGGGACGCCCTTAACTACAACGTCCTTATGCCTGACCTCCCGTACCACGGCTGGTCTGAGGGAGACGCCGCCCAGATGGGATGGCTCGACCGCCTTGACGTAGAGAAGTGGATAGAAGTTGCCCACGGCATATTCGGAGGAGACTTCATGGTGCTCCACGGCGTGTCTATGGGCGCCGCAACCGTTATGATGGCCAGCGGCGACGAGCTTCCTCCGTATGTCCGCGCATTCGTAGAGGACTGCGGCTACACCTCGGCCTGGGATATCTTCGACAGCGTCTTCAAGACCACCTTCCCTCCCATCGCATTCCTGCGCGGCCCCATCCTCTCCAGCGCCAGCATCGTCTGCAACAAGCGTTACGGCTGGAAGTTCAAGGAGGCGTCCAGCGTGAAGCAGCTCGCCAAGTGTGACAAGCCCATGCTCTTCATCCACGGAGACAGCGACGACTTCGTTCCCACAGACCACGTGTACAAGAACTACGAGGCCAAAGTAAATGGCTACAAGGAGATCTGGGTCTCTAAAGACGCCGTTCACGCAGATTCCTATGCCAAGCATCCCCAGGAATATACCCAGAGGGTACGCGATTTCCTGGCAAAGGCAAAGAATATGTAGTTTATCCTTATGGCAATAGAGGCCGCACCGCTTGGTGCGGCTTTTTTATAATCAAGAAAATCAGTACATTTGCGAATCTGTATAACAGTATCGTATGAGAAGACTGCTCTGCCTTTTGTTGCCCCTGGTGACTATTGCCTGCAACCGTGAACAGGCTTTCGTGCCCGTTGCCGAGGCCATCCCGGACGCAATCCTGGAAATCCGTTACTATACCACGTACAATTTCGTAGGAGACCGCATAGACGGTTATCAGGAGCCCACGGCCTTGCTCACCAAAGAAGCCGCGCAGGCCCTCAGGGAGGTGAGCGACGACGTGAAGTCCCAGGGCTACCGCCTAAAGATATTCGACGCCTACAGGCCCCAGCGTGCCGTTGACCATTTCGTCCGCTGGGCCGCTGATGTTACAGACACAACAATGAAGTCCTACTTCTATCCCGACCTGGACAAGAGCGTCCTCTTCGAGCAGGAGTACATTATGGCAAAAAGCGGCCACACGCGTGGCTCTACGGTAGATTTAACGCTGTTCGACATGGCAGAGGAGAAGGAAGTTGACATGGGCGGCACCTTCGACTGGTTCGGCCCCGAGAGCCATCCTGATTTCTGCGGCAACCCCGATACCGGAGAGTACACCGGAGACAACAGTGCAAGTCCCAGTGGCCGCAGCATCACGCCCGAGCAGTTCGCCAACCGTATGATCCTTCGCGCCGCGATGCTCCGCCACGGATTCAGGCCGCTGGACAGCGAGTGGTGGCACTTCACCCTCTCCGACGAGCCGTACAAAGACACCTATTTCAATCACCCCGTGATTCAGAACTGATATGCCTAATATTCCTACAGACCCCCACGTGCAGGAGTTGATGGGCCAGTACCGTGACCTGCTGCCCGTATACGAGCAGATGGCGTCAATCATCCCCGAGAGGCTCAAAGGTTTCTTTGCCGATGCCGGCATCATCGTGGCCGCAGTGGAGCACAGGGTCAAGACAGAGGCGTCCCTTGAGGGAAAGCTGGTGCTCAAAGGCGGCAAATACCAAAGCATATACGACCTGACGGACCTGGTGGGCATCCGCGTCATCACTTTTTACGCAGATGACGTAGACAAGGTGGCCTCGGTGCTTGAGCGCCTGTTCGATATAGACTGGGACAACTCCATAGACAAGCGTAAAGTGCACGAGATAGACAGCTTCGGCTATCTTTCCCTCCACTACATATGCAGCATCCCCGAGTCGTCTTATTCCGACCCGGAGCATCCTGAGGTGAACAAAATCCGCTTCGAGGTGCAGATGCGCACCGTCCTGCAGCACGCCTGGGCCAATATGAGCCACGACACCGGCTACAAGAGCGGCGTAGAGATTCCCAAGGAGTACCTCCGCAATATGAGCCGCCTTGCGGGAATGCTTGAGCTTGTAGACGACGAGTTCAGCCGCATCCGCCGGGAACTGGCCGACTATCGCCGTCAGGTGCAGAAGCTGGTTGCCTCGGGCAATCTTTCCGAGGTGCTTCTGGACGGCGACTCGTTCCACAGCTACCTCTCCATCGGCCCGTTCGACGCCCTTACGCGCAGAATCGCCTCCATCAACCAGGCAGAGGTGCAGGAAGTCGATATGTCCCCGTTCCTGTCGCTGTTCAAGGGTATGGGCTTCCGCACTTTGGGCGATATAGACGCGATGGTGAAGGAATACTCCGAGGCTGCGTACCAGATTGCCTGCTTCCAGATGGGCATCACGGATCTGGACATCCTTTCCTCCAGCCTTGCGCCGCAGAACCTGTGTACCGCTTTCATTCTCAAGAACGGAGGCGGACGCCTGGGCCTCAAGCTTATGCTTGATACACTCAACGGTGCGTCGGACAGCAACGAATCCATGGCCGGCTTCCTTATGGAGCAATGCGCCGACCTTCCTTTCATGAATCAATAGCCTATGGCAAACAAACCTCTGGATACTGACCTGCTGGACCGTGCCATCATTTTCGCGGTCCACGCCCACGCCGGCACCGAGCGGCGCGGCAAGGGCTTCCCGTACATCGTACATCCTATGGAGGCCGTAGAAATCGTGGCCACAATGACGCCGGACCAGGATCTTCTGGCCGCCGCCGCCCTGCACGATACCGTAGAAGATACAGATGTTACCATAGACCAGATACGGGAAGAATTCGGCGACAGGATCGCCAGTCTGGTGGCATCGGAGAGCGATACCTTCGAGGAGGGCGTCTCAGAGGAAGACAGCTGGCATTCCCGCAAGAGGGCTGCCATAGAAAGACTCGCAAACGCATCTCACGACGCCAAAATAGTGGCTCTTGGGGACAAGCTTTCCAATATGAGGGCAATTGCCCGAGATTATTCGGTGCAGGGCGACTCCTTCTGGAACCTCTTCCACGCCAAAGACCCCAAAGACCACGAGTGGCACTACCGCGGCCTGGCAGATTCTCTGCGTGAGCTGTCAGACACTTTTGCATATCAGGAGTTTGAACGACTTATAAACCAGGTTTTCGATGGACGCGATTAAGATTTCCCTCAGCGACTACGTCCTCTCCGGAGGCGGCGCAAACGGAGAGAGCTACGACCACAGGAGCGACCCTTCCGTGATGCTCAAGCTTTATTTCCCGGGCAAGATCCAGCAGCCGCTGGACGAAATGATTCTGGCGCGCAAGGTGTACGAGATGGGCATCCCCACTCCCGAGCCAGGCGAGTACGTGGTTACGGAGGACGGACGTTACGGCATCCGTTTCAAGCGCATAGTGGGCAAGAAATCCTATTCCAGGGCAACTGCGGACGAACCCGGGAAGGTCGGGCAGTTTGCCTCCGAGTTTGCCGGGATGTGCCTTCAGCTTCACCGCACGCACGTAGACACATCAATGTTCCAGAACGTCAAAGACCGCTATTACATGCTGCTTGAGGAGAATCCGTTCTTTACAGTGGCGCAAAAGGACAAACTGGGTCAGTTCATATCGGACACTCCGGACGAAGACACCGCCATACACGGTGACCTGCAGTACAGCAATGCCATCTTTGTTGGAGACAAGCGTTACTTCATAGACCTGGGCGATTTCTGCTGGGGCAACCATCTCTTCGACGTAGGTATGGTCTACCTGTGCTGCTGCCTTAGCGGCGAGCCTTTCATACTGGAGACCTTCCATATGCCCAAGTCGCTCTCTACGCGCTTCTGGCAGGAGTTTGTTCCCGTGTATTTCGGTACAGACCGCCCCCTGAAGGACGTAGAGGAAGAGATACGCCCCTATGCCGGTCTTAAAACCCTGATTGTAGAAAGGGACACCAACTGCCCCATGCCCGAATTCCGCGAAGCCCTGCGCTCCGTTCTTTAGGCGCATGACATATGCAAAATGGCCCCAGGCGTTTGCCCGGGGCCATTTTTATGTTCCCGTATGCGGTTTAGAACTGGTAGTTGATACCGATACCGATCCAGAGACCTGCGTCGAGTGCCTCGTTGAAACATTTGGCGAACTCGGCAGAGATAATGAAGTTCTGGTTCATTGCGATCTTGAGACCGGCACCTGCGCTCATGATAACTTGATTGATAAGACTGTTGTCGTAGATCAGGCCGTCGTATCCGGCAGGAAGCTTGCTCTCCGCCTTGGACCAGTCGATATCTTTTGAGATAAGGTTCAGGTCGTAAAGCTTGCCGTTGGTAGCGGCCTTGCTCAGGATGTCGTTGCGGTAATCCTTGGTGATGATGCCAGCATCGAAGAACGGGTTGACGGCTATGTAGAAGTACTGGTTGAAGAGCTTGAAGTTCACGAGTTTCACGCGAAGTTCGGTATTGGCCCAGGCCATGCCCTCGGCGAGAATCCTGTTTTCACGCAGGCCGCGGATGGTGCCGGTGGAGCCGAAGCCCTCGGAAATCATATTGCGCTGGACAAGCAGGGGAATGTTCTGGATCATGTAGAACGGAGTCTCTCCGGCTATGGTCTGCTGCCATGCCAGGCGGTATGCGAAAACGGGATCGCCTGCAGGGATATGGATGGGGATGTCGATGTAGTGGCGGAAATACACGCAGGCCTTGAGGTAGGGGCTGTTGAAGCCGGTAGCCGGATTGCCGGAGTAGGGTGCACCGTTCAAGTAAGCCTCTGCCCAGATGCCGCGGTTGGGAGCGGCCTCCATGTCACGGGTGTCGAATACGAAGCCGGCGTTGAGCTCGACGGACATTCCGCCCTGCTCTTCGCCCGCCTTGACGGCTCCCAGTTCCTGATATTTCTTGAACAGGGTTACGTTGTGGTCGTAATTGGTCTTGTTGCCGTCCCCGTTGGCATCCACGGCGGGATCCCTCATGTCGCCGAGCTGCCAGTTCCAGAAGTTGACGCCGGCGGCCCAGTTAAGGTTGTCGGTGATGCGGCCCTGGAGGTTGGCGAGGGCGCGGAACATGTTACGGCTCATGCCGTAGTAATTGATGTTGGGAGTGGTTCCCCTGTTGGACCAGACGCTGTAGTTCTGGTATGATGCGGGGCCGTTGAATCCCCAGAAACTGTACAGCGGATCCCTCACGTACGTCAGGGATGCGTTGATTCGCATGCCGGGAACGAGGTACTTGGAGTCGTATGCAAGATAGTAGCGCTGGCGCTGGCTCTTGGTGAAGTAGGAAGCCTCCCAGCTTATCTTGTGAAGGGGATCGGGATAGGTGGATCCGTCTCCGTAATAATATATGTCGCCGAAGGCTCCGGCCTGGAAGCCGTTGTCTACAGAGAATGTAGCCGTGGGCAGGATACCGAAGCTCCATCCGGTCTTCATTTCCTTTTCTTCAGCCTTCTGCTCGATCATTTCGGTTACACCGTCCTGCGCTGCTGTAAGGTCTTCCTGTGCATGGAGAGCGATTGCCGCTCCGAGGAGGGCAAAACTTGTAAGTAAGAGTTTTTTCATATCAATAGTTAAAAATTATGTGCGGTCAGACTACAAATGTAGTAAAACTTCCTGACATTGCAATCGCAGGCCCGCCAAATCAGAGCATAGAGGCTATGCTGTCGTAGTATTTCTTGGAGATGGGGATGCCCTCGCCGTGTGCGAGGCCCAGGTCTGCTACGTTCACTCCGCCCTGCTCGCGGCGTATCATCTTTACGTGCGCGGGATTAACAATGTAGCACCTGTGGGTTCTTGCAAATCCTGCCCTTTCGCACAGAGGCTCTATGTTCTTCATTGAGTTGCGAAGCTGGTAGCGCTTCTCTAGGCCGTTCTCCAGGTAATGGATTATGATGTAGTTCTCGTTGGACTCGATGTACTGGATTGACGACGCTTCCGTTATGAATTTCAGCTGATGGCGGATGTCGTAGAACTTCAGGCGCGCGCCTTCTTCCAGAGGAACATTATCCTGCTTCTGCATAACCATATATATAAGCGTGATGATTATGTAGGGGAATATGAGTACGGACCCTATGGAGGTAAAGCACCGGCCGAAGTAGACGAAGTAGTTGTCCCTGGCCATCAGGCTGAGGAACAGGGCGCAGAAAGAGCTTATCACCGCAATTTCAATAATGCACCAGGCTATGTAGCGGCCCATCGTCATTGGGATGTTTTTGCGCAGCACCCACAGGATGGGAATGCGGGACAGCGCCATGGTCACGAGCATGATGGCGGCGCAGATTACCATATTGAAATGCTTGATGTCGCTTATAGCGGCAAAGTTCTGTCCGGCAAGCATCAGGGCGTCCAAAGCCTTGGGCTGGTACAGGAGAGCGCAGGCGAGAAAACAGACCGGGATGGCAGCAACGTGAAGCAAAGCGGCGCCCAACCGGAGCAAAGACTTGGGAAAAGTATTCATTTCGTCACAGTTTTTGGTGTGACAAAGTTAATAGTTATTTTTAATTCGTCACTATTTTTCCGGTTTTTTGTCACTATTTACCCCTTTTTGTCACAAAAAAGCACTATTAGTGTCACTTGCTTCGCCAGTGCTACGCGCATATGTACCTTTGCATTGCCAAACAGAAACAGCAAAGACATGACAATTCCTGAATGGACCAGATTAGAGAATTCTGCAATCATATATCCTTCGTGCCGTACCCGTAAATACGCCACGGTTTTCCGCCTTTCCGTCACCCTCGACTCCGATGTGAATGCCGACAGGCTTCAGGAGGCAATGAGAACCGTAATCAAGCGTTTCCCCAGTTTCCGCTACTCGGTTCGCCGCGGTTTCTTCTGGTGGTTCCTCCAGAAGCTGGAGAATGAGCCCGTCGTGGGCCCCCGCCGCGATCTTGTACCGATAGATGTAAAGCGTAACGGAGGCTATATGTTTTCCTTAAACTGTGAAGACAGACGTATAGACCTCGATGTCTATCACGCACTCAGTGACGCCAACGGTGCCATGACCTTCCTTCTGAGCGTTGTGGCCGAGTATCTCCGCATCACTGAAAATGTAACTGCCGAATATGGCAAGTGGGTCTATGACCCGAACGAGGAGCCCGTACACGAGGAGATCGAGGACGGTTTCGACCAGTTCTCCGGCACCAAGGGGGCTCTGGATGAAGAGAAACGCGCCTGGCACATCAAAGGCAAGACCGAGCGACCCGGTATCGTGAACTCGCTGGGCGTGTCTTTCTCTTCCGATGACGTTCTTGCAAAAGCACGTGAATTGGACTGCACGGTGACGGAACTTCTGAGTACCGTCATCCTTATGTCGCTCCAGGAGGTTCACGCTTCCCAGAAAGGCCGCAAGAGCCCGTTCATCAGGATGGAGGTTCCAGTGAATCTCAGGCCAATATTCGGCAGCAATACGATGCGCAACTTTGCATCATACGTATACCTTACATTGGATGTGACCAATGGCGATTATTCCTTCGAGCAGGCACTCAAGGAGGTCAAGTTCCAGAAGCGCCTGTATGTGCAGCCCGCGCGCCTTACCCGCAAGATCGCCGCTAACGTGGCGCTGGAGGACAATATTGGGGTCCGCTGCCTGCCGCTCTTCATCAAGAAGCCCATCATCAACATCATAAACTACTGGAAAGGAGATAATTACGGAACCTATACCTTCTCCAATATCGGCAATATCGACCTTCCTGAAGGCGTAGCGGGTCACGTAAGGGACATCAACTTCGCGCTCGGCCGCACCCGCAGCCGCTCCGGCTCCTGCGCGGGCGTGAGTTTCGGCGGACGGATGAACATCAACTTCACCCGCAAGATCGCCGAGGACGACCTGGAGAGGGTGTTCGTGCGCAGGCTCCGCGAGCTCGGAATATGGGCTTCGGTGCAGGTGCCGGCCATTCCTCTGCGCCCCTCAAAAGGCACTGAACCCGTGCGCAAGGCCATTTTCCGCAGCCGCTCCCTGTTCCCCAAATTCCTCTTTTCTTTCTGATTTTTAACGGAGACGGGTTTGCTTTGTCGGCAATTATGGTTAAATTTGCCGACTACTTTTATATTATGACAAAGAAAGACAATTGGGGCAGATTC
>JAGCCD010000154.1 GCA_017651785.1 Bacteroidales bacterium | reverse complement strand
TCCGTAGCCCATTACGGCAAGGTCGCTCATTGTCCAGTAGCGGTTCTTGTCTTTGGGCGAAGGGATGGTGGGGGCGGCGAGGCCGGCGAGGTCGAAGTCGAACGCCTCTGCAAGCTTGTAGCTGTGGATGTTCTCTATGAATCTCAGGGGCTTCTTGCCGTAGTTGCTCACGGCCAGGGTGCCGAAAACGTAGTTGGACGATATCTTGAAGCCGTCTATTATGGATATGGTGTTTGTCTTGTACTCCCTTTCGTGGTCAAGGATGTGGACGTCCTGGGGTACCGAACGCGCGCCCTGGATAACTCCGTGGTGGGTGGGGATTTCCTCGTCCAGGCTGTGGATGTAGCCGTCGGACAGCACCTGCATGAGGGTGACGGTCTTGAACACGGAACCGGGCTCCATCGAGCGGCCGATCGCCAGGTTGCTCACCTCCTCGAAGGTGGGGGAGTCTCCGTCCCTGTAGAGGTTGACCATCGACCTGATGGCGCCGGTGGCCGTTTCCATTAGCACGAGGCAGGCACCTTCAAGGTCTGTCTCTTCCTTTATCTCGTCGTGAAGGGCGTTGTAGGCTATGTCCTGATAGTCTATGTTAATGGTGGTGCGGATGTCTTTTCCGTCCTGCGCGCGGGTGCGGGTGCTGTCGTTGTCGAGCACGCGGCCGTAGTCGGTCACTTTGAGCCATTCCTTGCCCTCGCGGCCGTGGAGCACGTAGTCGAATTTGCCCTCAAGTCCCACGTGGGTGTTGCCAACGGCGGAACTGTTGTCGCGCACGAAGCCGATGGTCCTGCGGGCAAGCTTGCCGTAAGGATATATGCGGATGTTCTTCTGCTCTGCGATGAGGCCGCCCTTGTAGCGGGACTCGTTGAAGAGAGGGAAGGTCTTGATGCGGTTGTATACGTTGCGGTCTACGGGCTTGCCGAAGCGGAGATATTTCTTGCCGCTCGCGCGCCCGTCGCGTATAAGTTTATAGTACTGGTCCGCAGTCTTTTCCGGGAAGACCTTCGCCAGCTCCACGCTCAGGTCTTTGGCCTTGGCGAGCCAGGCCTGCTCGTTCTCTGCCCCGTGCTTTGCGTCCGTGGCGAACTCTTCCTTGCGCACGGTGCAGTCCATGGCTATCTGGTAGGTGGGGCAGGACATAGCGAGCAGCCTGCCGTTGCAGTCTATGATGTTGCCGCGCACGGGCTCTATGGTGCGGGCGCGGCTGGAGGGCGTGAGGGCTGCCGCGATCTTGGGCTCAGGACGGAAGAACAGCTGGATGCCCACTATCTTGCCCAGCAGCAGCACGGACGCGAGCAGCAGCAATACGTATGTGACGTACAGGATGACTCCTATACGGTCACGGTTCTTTTTTATTGCATTCTTTGCGTCCATTTACTTAAGTACGGTTGCGGGTTGAGTGGGTTCAGCCAACTTGGAGCCTTTCTGCTCAAGAAGCTGCTTCACGTTCGAGCGCTTTGTGAGGGTGGCAAGGTCGAACACCTTCTGGGTGTGGACTATCTCAAGCTCATTGAGCTCGGCCTTGCTGCGCTCTACCTTTGTCATTGTGCCCTCTATAGCCAGCGAGAGCCAGATCACCATTGCGAAGAGGAAGAAGGCATAGACAATGTGCACGAAGTACCGCCCTATGTTGAGGCGGAGCAGGAACTCGCCGCGCAGCATTGCCTTGAGGCTGTTGCGAAGTCCTCTTCCGAGGTCCTGTATCTTCCACGTCTTGTCCATGTCAGTCTTTGCTGGCGACCCTGAGCTTGGCGCTGCGGGCGCGGGTGTTCGAAGCGATTTCTTCTTCCTGGGGAAGGACGGGCTTGCGGCCGACGGCGCTGAGGGGCGCCAGCACGTTGCCGTAAACGTCCTGCTTGAGGGTACCCTCGATGTTGCCGCTGCGGATAAAGTTCTTCACCATCCTGTCTTCCAGGGAGTGATAGGTGATGACGGCCAGCCGGCCTCCCTTTTTGAGGGATTTGGCCGCGCCTTCAAGGAACTTGCGCAGCGAACGCATCTCGTCGTTCACTTCTATGCGAAGGGCCTGGTAGACCTTCGCAAGGTACTTATGCTCGGCGAAAGAAGGCAGGGCTCCCGCCACCGCAGTGTCGAGGTCGCCGGTGGAGAGGATCGGAGCAGAGGCTCGTGCGGCTACGATGAGCTGCGCGAGCTTGCGGGCGTTATCCACCTCACCGTAGAGTTTAAAGATCCTTTCCAATTCTTCTTGCGTATAAGAATTGACAATGTCAGCAGCGGTTTTGGCGCCCTGCACATTCATTCGCATATCGAGGGGACCGTCAAAGCGGAAAGAGAAGCCGCGCTCCGGTGTATCGAACTGGTGCGAGCTTACTCCAAGGTCGGCAAGGATGCCGTCCAGGCCCTGCGGAGCCTCGATTAGAGCATAGTTATGTATGAATCTGAAGTTGTTGTGGATAAGGCGGAAACGGGGATCTGAAGGCGCGTTTGCAGCAGCGTCCGCATCGCGGTCGAAGGCGATCAGGCGGCCTTTTGCCCCGAGGCGGGAGAGGATTTCGCGGGAATGCCCGCCTCCGCCGAAGGTGGCGTCGGCATATACTCCGTCCGGGTTTGTGACCAGGGCGGATATGCTTTGCTCAAGTAATACGGGATTGTGGTATTCGCTCATTGCCTCCGCTACTTGCGGGAGAGGCTCTTGGCGATAGAGATGTAGTCCTGGCTGGGGATACGGGACTGCTCGAACGCTTCCCGTGCCCAGACCTCCATCTTGAATCCGACGCCGAAGAACACCACTTCCTTGGTTACACCTATTGCGTCAAGAAGTTCACGGTTGATGGAGATACGGCCGAGTTTTGCATCCGGCTCCACGATGTCCACGTCCCTCATGTATTCCCTCCAGAAGGTGACGTGGTCTGGATTGAAGAAGTCGAGCGACTCGCGGATCCGGGCGGTCTGGGAGGTCCACTCATCGAAAGTGTACATCTCCAGGCACGGATCGTAGATGCTTTTCTTGATCACGAACCTCATATCTGCACCCGACGGCATATCCCTGCGGATGGCGGCGGGGAAGACCAGCCTCCCTTTGTCATCTACCTTAGCAGGGTATTTTCCGTAGAATGTGACCATAATTCTTATACGCAATCGCAAATATACGAAAAATTTTCCACTTTGTTACAATTTCTTACAAAATTTTCCACAAATTGTTAACAAAGGCTGTTTTTTCGGGGTTTTGAGGTGATTGGCACGCATTTAGGTGGTTTTTTCATATCTTTACAAAACCATAACGCACGGTCATGAACATCAAATCCTTTCTTTTAATGGCAGCCATGTTGGTATCCGGATACGCAGCCGCGCAGGATGCCCCCAGGGGCAACCTGATTTATTGCAGTTATTCTCAGGACAGAGTTGCAGGTCTGGGCAAGTCCTACTGCGAGCTCATTGCAGACCCGGGTTCAGAACCCACTGTAAGAGTTGTCCTGGACCAGAACAGCCGCCTGCAGCCCCAGAGAGAGGCCGAGTTTAAGGTGGAAAGTGACGTGGTAGCCTCCCTGCAGGAAAAGCTCGCACAGGCAGAGGCCTACAAACTGGACGGCTATGTTGCAGACGAGCGCCTTGAAGGTGGTGCCGTTTACAGGATACATATTGAATACGACTCGGGAGAAAAGATTACGGCTTGGTGGCACGCCCACAACGTAAGTCCCGACGCCATAGCCGCTTACGCCCTCATTAAGAAGTATTTCGAGCCCTGGAAAATAAAGGTTGACGCCCAGACCGGGCAATAGCCCAGGCTAGATTTCCTTGCGCCAGCGCGCGAGGGGAATTCCCAGACCGTCGCGATACTTT
>JAGCCD010000019.1 GCA_017651785.1 Bacteroidales bacterium | reverse complement strand
CCTGGTTGCCGGAGCCCTTGGACGGGTGAATGAAGACAGCATCCGTTTTGCCGCCTCCAGCGAGCTGCTGCACAACGCCACCCTCCTTCACGACGACGTGGTAGACGAAAGCTCCACCCGTCGCGGCAGGCCCACAATATCGGCCCTCATGGGCCCTACAGCCGCGGTGCTGGTTGGCGACTTCTGGCTGTCAAAGGCCGTAGAGGCCATTGTTCGCACCCGCCATCAGAACGAAGCCATTCCCGTCTATTCCAAGACGCTCACCAACCTGTCCGAGGGAGAAATGCTGCAGATGGAAAAGGCCTCCGCGGCCGACACCACAGAGGACGACTATCTGCGGATCGTCTACTGCAAAACCGCCTCCCTATTCGAGTCAACATGCTCTGCTGCAGCGCTTTCCGTAGATGCGCCCGATGAGCTCATACGGGCTGCGGCGCGCTATGGGGCGTGCGTCGGCATAGCCTTCCAGATCAAAGACGACATCTTCGATTACGGCGACCCTTCGGCAATCGGCAAGCCCGTGGGATCAGACCTGAGGGAGCGTAAGATCACCATGCCGCTGCTGGGAGCAATCAGGAACACACCGCGGGCCACCGAGATCCGCCGCCTGGTGGCAGGTATCCCCAAGAACCCGGGCAACTGCGACATCGTCCGCAAATTCGTAATAGAGAACGGCGGGCTTGAGTACGCTATGGGCAGGCTTGACAATTACATAGACCAGGCCCTTGAGGCCCTTGATGCGTTCCCTCCTTCGCCGCAGAAGGAGGCGCTGGAGAGTTTTGCGCGCTATAACGCCATACGTCAGTCATGAGGTTCGCAGACATTCAGGGAAACTCCGAGGTGCTCAAGGCCCTGGGCGGAATGGTCAGCAGCGGCCGCATTCCGCACGCCCTTATGTTCAGCGAGCCCGACGGAGGCCCTGCCTGGAGCGTCGCAATGGCGTATCTGCAGTACCTGTACTGCCAGTCGCCGGTGGACGGAGATTCCTGCGGCGCCTGCCCCTCCTGCAACCGCATCGGTAAGCTCATCCATCCAGACGTACATTTCATCTTCCCCGTAACCGCCGGTCAGGCCTGCTCCTCGCTTATGCCGCAGCTGCGCACGCTGGTGCAGGAGAACCCCCGGTTTACGGAGGCGGAACTGGGTGCGGCGCTGGGGATCGACGCCAAGTCGTCGCTCATCCCGGTGGCCGAGTCGCGTGAAATCCTTTCCCAGCTTTCCCTCAGTGCGCTTGAGGGCGGATGGCGCGCCGTGCTCATCTACCTGCCGGAGAAGATGAACCAGGAGGCCGCCAACCGCCTGCTCAAGGCCATAGAGGAGCCGGAGCCGCGCACGCAGTTCATCCTCATCACCCACGCGCCTGAGAAGGTGCTTCAGACCATATCGTCCCGGTGCCTGCGCCTGCAGCTTGGAGGCGAGGTCAAGGCCCCGGAGTTCGACAGTCCCGAGCTGCTGGACGACCTTATGGAGGCGCTGCTCTCCCACGACCTTTTTGCCGCGCTAGAGGCGGGCGAACGAATTTCGGCGCTCCCGTCACGGGAAAATGCCAAAGCTTTTTGTAAATTTGCAGCCGACGCCATGCGGAACCTGTTCCTGCAGCAGCAGGGACTGGGCCTGCCGCAGACCGGCTCGGGAAATGCCGCCGGGTGGGCATCGCGCGCCCGCAAGACATTCCCCCGTGCCGCAATGGCCTGTTTTAACACCGCCTACAGGCTCATAGACCGCAACGTCAACGCAAAAATAGTATTCACCGACATGGTGAACAAACTTTCTCAAGTTATCTGATGGACAACGAGACCATAACATACGACTGCTTCCGCGGCTGCTCCATTACAAAGGGGCAGGAAGGCAACACGGCGTCTTACCGCGCCGGCTGCTGCAAACTCTCGGACCGCAACATACTCAGCGGAATAGAGGACGGCACCTGTCCCGACCTGTTCGAGGTCCGCTTCAAGAATACACGTAAAGGCTTCTATTTCAACGACTCCGGCCAGAAGCTCGCCATTGGCGACTTTGTGGTGGTAGAGGCTGCAACCGGTTACGACGTGGGCATAGTCACCCTTGCCGGCCCCATCGTCCCCAGGCAGATGTCCGTTAAGGGCGTAAAGACCGAGGGCACCGAGTTCCGCAAGATCTACCGCAAGGCAAAGCCCGCAGACCTGCAGAAGTGGCAGGACGCCACCGCCCGCGAGCAGGAAACCATGATCAAGGCGCGCAAAATCGCCGCCGAGCTTGGCCTTGAGATGAAGATAGGCGACGTGGAGTTCCAGGGCGACGGCACCAAGGCCATCTTCTACTACATAGCCGACGGCCGCGTAGACTTCCGCCAGCTCATCAAGGTATTCGCCGAGGAATTCCGTATCCGCATAGAAATGAAGCAGATAGGCGCCCGTCAGGAGGCCGGCCTCATCGGTGGCCTTGGCGTCTGCGGCCGCGAGCTCTGCTGCGCAAACTATATCACATCGTTCCAGAGCATCTCCACCGCCGCCGCCCGCTGCCAGGACCTGTCGCTCAATCCCCAGAAGCTCGCCGGCCAGTGCGGAAAGCTCAAGTGCTGCCTCAATTACGAGGTTGCCAACTATCTTGACGCCCAGTCCCGCATCCCCCGCGTCCAGGGCCCCCTTGAGTTCGAGGACGGCCTGGCCTGGCTGCGCAAGACAGATATCCTGAGAGAGATAATGTACTTCTCTTACGACCGCAACTCGGATGCAGACCTGTATGCGCTTGATGCCGACGAAGTGCGCGACATCATAGAGATGAACCGCGCCGGAGAAAAGCCCGAGAGCCTGAGGACGGAGCCGGAACCCTATATCCCGGAATTCGTTACGGCCGTGGGCGACGACAGCATCAGCCGTTTCGACGCTCCCCGCCGGAAGCGCAAGCGTAGCCGTAACAAGGGGCGCGGTAAAGAGGCCTCAGGAGAGGCCGCGCAGGCTGCGGCGCCCGCGCCGGTGCAGGCTTCTGACACGCAGGAGCAGCAGCCCCGCCGTGACAGGCCCCGCCGCCAGAACGGCCGCGGCCGCGGCCCGCGCCGTCCCCGTCAGGACAAAAAGGAGGAATAATGCCCCGCCGCCTCCTGCTCCTGGTCGTCTCCCTGCTGCTTGTGGCCTCCTGCGCCCGGCCGCAGGGACGTGAGTATTTCCTCCGGGCCAACCCGGAAGGGGAGTACTCATTCGACCTGGAACTCGCAGACAGCCTCGTCAGCTACGACATCTCCTTTTATACAGCCATAGACAGACCTCTCTTCAGGCGCGACACCCTTGTCTCCTTCCCCCTCCAGGTCGTCTGGCGCTCGCCCTCAGGCCGATATTTCTCGGAAACAGTGTACTACCCGGCCGCAGAGCACCGCGTCCTCTATCGCAGCGGCGTCGTGCCCTCAGAGCTTGGCCTCTGGAACATCTCCGTCACGCTTCCTTCTCAGCCGCAGCGCCTCCGTGGCCTCGGCCTCACCTGGCACATTTCACAGTGAAGGCCGCCACTTCAGGGCCCGGTGACCTTCCCCGCTCCGTTCCGCAGAAATAGGTCCCAAAAACTGGATTTGAAAAACCGTCCACTGGACGCTTTTCCAAATCCATCCCTCCCAACCGCTCTCGCGGCCGGGCCCCTCCCACTCACACTGCGTGGGCGCAGACGGTTTTTGGGACCTATTTCTGACTCCACATCCGCAGCAGAAACAGATAATGAGAAATGTCT
>JAGCCD010000153.1 GCA_017651785.1 Bacteroidales bacterium | reverse complement strand
GCTACCGCGAACTCCTTTTCCTGGACAGCGCAACCCATTCGCACATAGAGGAGTTCGGCTCGTCCAACTTCTTCGGCATAAAGCACGGCTGCTACGTCACCCCCAACTCCCCCAGCGTCCTTCCGTCCATCACAAACAAATCCCTGCGAAAGATTGCGGACGAATTCGGGCTCAAGGTGGAGCGCAGGACCATCTTCATCGACGAGCTGGAAACCTTCGAGGAAGTGAACTCCTGCGGCACCGCCGTAGTCATTACCCCTATCTGCAGGATAGACGACAAAGTCACGCTCGAGAGCGGTACCATCACCCGTGAATACAAATATCCCGAGGTCTGCGGCCCGTTCAGCCAGAGGCTTTACAACCGCCTTGTCGGCATTCAGAGAGGCACCGAGGAAGACACCTACGGATGGTGCATGTTTGTAGACGACCCCAAGTAACTATGAGAGACAGAATCCAGGCGCTTCTGGACCACTACGAAGTGGACGAAGCAATAACCCTTCTTGACGGCTACCGTGCAAACGGCGGCCCTATGGACGACACCCTTTACTATCTGCTCGGCAACGCCTGGCGCAAGAAAGGCAACTGGCAGATGGCCATGAACAACTACCTGCAAGCCCTCAATCTCAATCCCGACAGCCCCGCCAAGCAGGCCCTGAGCATGGCGAACGAGATTCTGGACTTCTACAACAAAGACATGTACAATCAATAAACAATAACCTTATGGCAAAAATGAAAGGAGCGACCGTGGTGGACGTCGAGCGCTGCAAAGGCTGCGGCCTGTGCGTGGTGGCGTGTCCGCTCAAGGTCCTTGCCCTCACTACCAAAAACGTGAACCAGAAGGGCTACAACTATGCTGAGGCCGTCCTGGAAGACACCTGCACCGGGTGCACATCCTGTGCTATTGTCTGCCCGGACGGATGTATCACCGTTTACCGTAAAAAGGAGGAATAGTCATGGCAGAGAAAGAAGTTACCCTGATGAAAGGCAATGAAGCCATTGCCCACGCCGCCATCCGCTGCGGATGCGACGGCTATTTCGGCTACCCCATCACTCCACAGTCAGAGGTTCTCGAAACCCTGGCCGCAGAAAAGCCCTGGGAAACCACCGGAATGGTGGTGCTTCAGGCAGAGAGCGAGGTGGCGTCCATCAACATGGTGTACGGCGGCGCTGCCACCGGCAAGAAGGTCATGACCTCCTCTTCCAGCCCCGGCATCAGCCTTATGCAGGAGGGCATCTCCTATATGGCAGGCGCGGAACTCCCGGCACTCATCGTAAACGTTTCCCGCGGCGGCCCCGGCCTGGGCACCATCCAGCCCAGCCAGGCAGACTACTTCCAGACCGTGAAGGGCGGCGGACACGGAGACTAACGTCTCATCACACTCGCCCCCGCCTCTGTTCAGGAAATGGCTGATTTCGTGGACCTTGCCTTTGAGCTCGCGTTCAAGTACCGCAACCCCGCCATGATCCTGAGCGACGGCGCCATAGGCCAGATGATGGAAAAAGTGGTCCTGCCTCCGTTCAAGCCCCGCCGCACGGAGGAAGAGATCGCCCGCGAGTGCCCCTGGGCCACAACCGGACGCATAGGCATGCGCAAGCCCAACATCATCACATCCCTCGAGCTGCGCTCGGAGGAAATGGAGCAGAACAACCTCCGCATCCAGGCCAAATACCGTGAGTGCGAGAAGAACGAGGTACGCTACGAGGAGTATATGTGCGACGACGCCGAATACCTCATCGTCGCATTCGGCAGCGCGGCTCGCATCGCCAAGAAAGTCATCGCAATCGCTCGCGAGCAGGGCATCAAGGTCGGCCTTCTGCGCCCCATCACCCTGTGGCCGTTTCCTTCAAAGAAGATTGCCGAACTCGGCAAGAAAGTCAAGGGCATCCTCTCGCTTGAAATCAACGCAGGCCAGATGATAGAAGACATCCGCCTGGCGGTAGAATGCTCCGTTCCCGTAAGATGGTACGGCCGTCTGGGAGGCATCATCCCCGAGCCCGAAGAGGTCGTGGCAGAAATCAAGAAAATGACCCGTTAAAGCGATTCGACATATGACTAGAGAAGAAATCATCCAGGCCGAGAACCTGGTATACAGGAAACCGGAACTGCTCAACGACGTGCCCATGCACTACTGCCCCGGCTGCAGCCACGGCGTGGTTCACAAGCTGGTGTCTGAGGTCGTCGCAGAAATGGGCATGGCAGAAAAGACCATAGCCATCTCGCCCGTGGGATGCGCCGTGTTCGCATACAAATACATAGACGTAGACTGGCAGGAAGCCGCCCACGGACGCGCCCCCGCTCTGGCCTCGGCCGTCAAGCGCCTCTGGCCGGACCGCCTCGTCTTCACCTACCAGGGAGACGGCGACCTTGCCTGCATAGGCACGGCAGAGACCATCCACGCCCTCAACCGCGGAGAGAACATCACCATCATCTTCATCAACAACGCCATTTACGGAATGACCGGCGGACAGATGGCCCCCACCACCCTCATCGGCATGAAGACCGTCACCTGCCCCTACGGCCGTGACCCCAAGCTTCATGGCTACCCCCTCAAGATGGCGGACATCGCCGCAGGGCTGGAGGGAACGTGCTACGTCACCCGCCAGAGCGTGCATAACGTAGCATCCATCCTCAAGGCTAAGAAGGCCATACGCAAGGCATTCGAGTACAGCATGCAGGGCAAGGGCTCCAACCTGGTGGAGATAGTATCCACCTGCAACACCAACTGGAGAATGAGCCCCGACAAGGCCAACAAGTGGATGGAAGAGAACATGGTTCCCTACTATCCCCTGGGAGACCTCAAAGACAACGGCAAATAAATCCAAAGGCTTATGACACACGAAATTATCATATCCGGATTCGGAGGACAGGGCGTCCTCTCAATGGGCAAGATCCTGGCCTATTCCGGCCTTATGGAAGACAAGGAAGTGACCTGGATGCCGGCATACGGCCCCGAGCAGCGCGGCGGCACGGCCAACGTGACCGTCATTGTGAGCGACGAGCCCGTATCATCCCCCATCCTGAGTTCGTACGACACTGCGATAGTCCTCAACCAGCCCTCGCTTGAGAAGTTCGAGAGCAAGGTCAAGCCCGGCGGTTCGCTGATATACGACGGCTACGGCATCAACACGCCTCCCACCCGCAAAGACATCCACGTCTACAGGATAGACGCAATGGACAAGGCGGCCGAGATGAACATGATCAAGGTCTTCAATATGATGATCCTGGGCGGCCTGCTCAAGATCCATCCCATTGTCTCCATAGAGAGCGTGCTCAAGGCCCTGCGCAAAACCCTTCCCGAGCGTCACCACCACCTCATTCCCATGAACGAGGAGGCCATCCGCATGGGAATGGACATCATTAAGGAAGTCTGATAAAACTATAGCCGAAGCGCTCGCAGGCCCTTTTTTCCAGTTCCTCCCGGTCATCCGGGTGCGCAATGGAAATAAGGGCCTTTGCCCTTTCTGACAGCGACTTGCCCCTGAGGTAGACGATACCGAACTCGGTTGCCACGAACTGGGTCTGGAAGCGGGTTGTAACCACTCCTGCTCCCGGCGTAAGCGTGGGAACTATCTTGGCCTTGCCCTTTGCCGTGCGCGATGGCATGGCGATGAAGGTTCTGCCGCCCTCGGCAAGCGAACAGCCGTACATGAAGTCGTGCTGACCGCCCACGCTGGAGAAGATTACGGGGCCGATGGAGTCTGCGCAGATCTGGCCGGTGAGGTCTATCTCTATGGCCGAGTTGATGGCGCAGGCCCTGGGATTCTGTGCTATAAGGAAAGGATTGTTGGTATAGG
>JAGCCD010000152.1 GCA_017651785.1 Bacteroidales bacterium | reverse complement strand
TCCCATGCTGTCTACGGCAGGTCTGGGCATCGCGTTCCACGCAAAGCCCCGCGTTGTGGCCAACGCGCAACAGTCAATCAACACCATCGGCATCGACGGCGTTCTCTATTTCCTGGGATTCAAAGACACCTACCTGGGAGAATTCGGCAAGATGAACTAGATTCCCGGACAAGCCGGGAATGACGCCGCAATGGCGTTGTAAAGCTCCGGGAAGCGGTCTTTCAGCACAACGGGACGGCCGCCTTCCAGGAAGCAGTGCGTGCTGGTGGCCGTGCACACCACCTTCCCCGCCACCCTCATGGTGTAGGCGAAGCTTATCTTGAGGGCGCTCATTTCCGCCACCTTGAGTTCTATCTCTATGACATCTTTGAAAGTGGTGGTATGCTTGAAGTTGCAGCTGATTGCCACCACCGGGGAGACCACGCCCTCGGCCTCCATACGCTCGAACCCGTAGCCCAGACGGTCCATCCAGTCTATGCGGGTTTCTTCCATAAACCGGATGTAATTGGAGTGGTGCGTAACGCCCATGCGGTCGCACTCGTAGTATTTTACGACGTGGGTATAAGGTTCCATTACTGTGCGAAACTGATTTTGCATATGAAGCTCTGAAGGCCATCGTGGCTGCCCTCCACCAGCCAGGCGGAGCCACCGGCGGGCATGCGGCGTATTTCCGCCTCTTCGCCGGGATGCAGTTCCCTGTTGTAGTTGATGCTGAAGTCTGTTATCCTGCCCGAAGCGGCGAGCTCCGGCGGAAGGATGTCGTATGCCCACACGGGATAGCGCGCGTTGTTTGCGTGGCCGTTGTAATCTACGTCCGAATACATCACGCGATGGGTGGCTACCATATCAGGTAGTGCTCCGGCGGGCCACACTACCTTGGGAGCGTTTGCCTCCAGGGCCCTGTCGGGATGCTGGGGCGCCGGATCCAACACGTCAAAAATGCGGTCTGCGCGGGCCAGGGTGCGGTTTTCTATGTCCATAAGGCCCCAGGAGCTGGTGGCGCGTACGAGGGGTTTGCCGTCTGCGGAAAGGATTACGTAGTCACGTATATACAGAGGCCCGGCGACTCCTGCATGCCAGGTCTGAAGCTTTACGGGCTCGTACAGGCGCGGCAGGCTGTCGAAATGCACGTGCATGCGGATGAGAATCCAGACGACTCCCTTCTGCCGCAGAACGGGGTCTGGCGCGCCCACCATTGTGGCGCCGTTTACGGCAAGGTCCTGAGCTATCTCGAAGAAAGCCGCGGGACGCATGCGCGAGTTGATGTCGAAGCAGTATGTGGGGATGCAGAAGTCCTGCTCAAACTTGGAAGGAGTCATACCGGGTGGCGTTTGTAACGAGGCTGGTGGTAACGACATCAAGCCCGGGAAGGGCACGGCCGATGATGTCTGAAAGAAGCTGCACGGCGCACTTTTCGCTCTGATAATGACCGAGTTCCGCCAGCAGCACACCTTCTGACTCGAAAAAATCGTGATAATGGAATTCTCCGGTTACGAAGGCGTCTGCGCCAAGGGCCCGGGCGTCTTTTAGCAGGAACGCACCGGAGCCTCCGCAGATGGCTACGGTATTTACCATACGGCCTGAGGGAGCGGTGTGCCTGAGGCACTCTACGCCGAACAGGGCCTTGAGTTTTCCCAGGAATTCTGAGTCTGAAAGAGGCTCGTCCAGGGTGCCGATTACGCCGGAGCCGCCGTCTGTACCGGGCTTGGGCACAAGCCACTGCAGGCCGTGAACGCCTATTATTGAGGCAAGACGGTGGTTGATGCCTCCGGGCGCATTGTCAAGGCTCGTATGAGCGGAATAGACGGCTATTCCGCGGGCAAGCGCCTCCACTACGCAGCGTTGCTGATATGTGGCGCAGCTTACCTGACGAAGGGGGTGGAACAGGAGCGGGTGGTGGGACACTATCATGTCGCAGTCGCGCTCCGAGGCTTCTTTTACTATGTCCTCGGTAACGTCCAGGCACGTGAGCACACGGTGCACGGAGGCTCCGGGGAAACCGACCTGGAGGCCGGAATTGTCGAAATCGTCCTGCAGATGAAGGGGGGCTACCGCCTCTACGGCGCCGATTACGTCAGATACTTTCATAGTATGCAAATATAGTCAAATTATTTGTGCAGTCGGGGAAAATTCGTAAATTGCGCTCACATAAACACATCCACGCCATGAAGAAATTCATCCCCTTCGCCCTCTGCGCACTGGCGCTCACACTGGCATTCTCCTGCACGCCGGACATCTTCGATCCTTCAGATCCGTACGGCCGCAACGACAATACTCCCCCCATTCTGGACGGCAACACCCTCACTTACGGCGAGCACACATACGAGCTCAAGCTTTCAGAAAAGGAGGGTACGGTAACCTTCACGCACTTCCCTTCCAACGTCCGTGAATTCAAGGCCCTTCAGAATCAGCTTCTTGGCAAATGCAAGCCCGGCGTACTGGCGCTTGAACTGATGGCAATGGAGATGTACCGCCGCAACCGCACCGCCGGCCTGGCGGCGATGGAACTGTGCAACGTTAGTACAAACGTAAAATCCATCCTCAACGTCCTTCCCCAGAAGTTTCCTGAAAAGCGCGGCTTCGCTCCCGACGATTCCTATCAGCAACCCTATCTTATAGCCACCTTCCTCAAGGGCGCCACTCCGGAGAATAAGTATCAGCCCGACTACCCGTATGAGATGACTTTCTACGAGAATCCCAGCGAGTACGTCAAGCAGGGCGAGTATTCATACTCCTGGTTTGGCCGTGTATATGAATGGTGCATAATGCGTTACGGCGAGAAGGAAACCTCCGCCAGCGTGGTACTCATAGACGACGAGGAACTTTATCTGGTAACCAACTGCGCCGGCTATTACGTAGGCGTGCCCCCCGTCAAGACCTGGGAAGACACTCTTCTGTAAAGCTTACCGCTTAATGCCGTCGTAGTGTTTTATAAAGTCGAGGACGCGCACGATCTTGCGCTGCTTCTCGGCTTCCAGTCTTTCTGTATCGGCCGCTTCGGCAACAGCGTCTTCCGTCCATACGGTATTTCTGAACCCGTTCACATCAAATGTCAGACGGGCACCTGTTTGCGTAACGTCCAGTGTGACTGGAGCTCCCATCAGGAGGGGAAGGTTAACCGCTCCGTGGCCGGCCGGGAAACCGCAAAGCACGGGGATGCCGTAATCGGCAAGGTAAGAGCAAAACATCTCTTCCACGCTGCCGAAGTCAAGATTGGCGCCGCAGTCGGTGAACTCTCCAAGGATGACCCCCTTGCAGCGGTTGAATACTCCGTTAAGGATAAGAGTGTTGATGAGCCTGTCTATATGGCTCATATCCTCCTCTACCTCCTCTATGAAGAGAATTATGTCGTCACCTGCAGTGGCGTCTGCATCCGTTCCAAGGATGGGACAGATGGTGCAAAGGTTGCCGCCCACAAGCGTACCGGTGGCGTGGCCGGGGATACTGAGGGAATCTGCGGGGAGCTCGTATTCCGGAACGGTGCCGGTGAGGATGTCACGAAGGAGAGTGCTGGACATATCCACGCCCTTTGACTGGGCAAGGATCGAGCACATTGTCCCGTGGATGCTCATCACGCCGGAACGGGTGGAAACTCCGAGCAGAGTGGTGATGTCGCTGAATCCGATAAGCCATTTGGGATTCTCCTTTACAAGGTCTTTCTGCAGTATGTCTACCAGTCGTATGGTTCCATAACCGCCTCTGTTACAGAGGATTGCCTTGATAGTGGGATCTGTGAGCGCCCACTCCAGGTCCGCCAGGCGCTCTTTGGGAGTGCCGGCATAATGGCCCAGATACTGCTTGTCTGCGTTTGCGCCCACAACGGGAACGAATCCCCACTCGCGAAGTATCATAGCCGCAGTATCCACATTCTCCATCGGAGTGTGGTAGGACGGGGAAATGAGGGCGATTTTGTCTCCCGGCTGCAGGTATGCGGGCCGGATGCATTCAAGGGACAAGGACGGCTTGATGTCCTGCTCTACGGTGCAGGAAAGCAGAAACGCAAAAGCGGCTGCCAACGGCCATAAGACTTTTGCTGAGCTTCTGAGACTACCTCCTGCCATTTGCCATCGCGATATAGTAAATCAAGGTAGCAAGGGAGCCGACGGCTGCAATAACGTATGTGTAGGCGGCCCATTTGAGGGCGTCTGCGGCCATTGGCTTGGTTGTGGAATCAAGCACTCCCTCAGAGGAAAGCCAGTTTACGGCCCTCACGCTGGCGTTGATTTCTACGGGCAGGGTGACAAGGCTGAAGAAGGTTGTCATTGCAAAAAGGGCGATTCCGAGCCACAGAAGGGCGGGAGTGAGGTTGACCAGAAGGACTCCGGCAAGGAGCACCCACTGCACCGTATTGTTTGCGAATGTGACAACGGGAACCAGGGCCGAACGCATCTTGAGGGGAGCGTAGCCCGTGGCGTGCTGCAGGGCGTGGCCGGTCTCGTGAGCCGCAACGGCGCAGGCGGCGACACTGCGCCCTGCATACACCTCGCGGCTGAGGTTGATGGTTGAGTTGCGGGGGTCGAAGTGGTCTGTGAGCTTGCCCTCGATGCAGGTTATCTGGACGTCGTGAACGCCGTTGCGCTCAAGCATCAAGCGGGCAACCTCTGCACCGGTGAGGCCTCCGGGCGAGGGGACGTCGGAATACTTGTCGAATTTGCTCTGAAGAACGCGCTGGATGATGAACGATGCCACCATCACGCCAATCAATATGATCCAAATGTACATACCCGTATAGTTTCAATTTCCGTTCCTATAACTGCCAGTCTATGGGTTCACGCCCTTCGGCCCTCAAAATGGCGTTTGCCTGGGAGAAGTGCCTGCAGCCGAAGAAGGCTCCGCGGGCCAGCGGCGAAGGGTGGGCAGCCTGCAGGACAAAGTGGCGTGACGTATCGATAAGCGGAGCCTTGGAGCGTGCGTAATTGCCCCAAAGCATAAATACAACGCCCTCGCATTTGTCTGATATGCAGCGTATAACCGCATCTGTAAACTCCTGCCAGCCAATGTTTCCGTGAGAGGTGGGCTCCCCCGCCCTTACAGTTAGCACGGCGTTGAGCAGCAGCACTCCCTGCCTTGCCCAGGGCTCAAGATTGGGGCGGCCTGACATTTTGACACCCAGGTCGTCTTCTATCTCCTTGAAAATGTTCTTGAGCGAAGGAGGGGCGGGCACATTGTCCGGAACCGAGAAGGACAGGCCCATTGCCTGGCCGTAGCCGTGATACGGATCCTGGCCAAGGATGACCACCTTTACGTCCTGAAGGGGGCAAAGGTCGAACGCCCTGAATATCTGGCCTCCCGGCGGGAAAATACGGCAGCCGGCGGCCTTCTCTTCGTGAAGGCGCGAAACAAGGGCGGCGAAGTACGGTTTCTCGAACTCGGGGGCGAGGGCCTCGCGCCACGACTGCTCTATCCTTACATCCATAGCACAGCAAAGATAGGAAAAAATAAAGAAAGGTGCCCGCTAGGCGAGCACCTTTCCGTTAAGATTACAGATTTCGTATTGCAGGATGCTGTGGTCGGTCTTTTCCTCGACCTGCAGCTTGCACCTGTACTTGCGTCTCCATTTTGCCACGAAGGAGTTCCACAGGCCCCTGGTGAGGTAGGCTCCCAGAATGGGACCCACCCGCAGGATGAACGGCCCTTCGGAACCGTGCTCCAGCAGGTCAGCGAGTTTGCGTTCAATCTCCTCGTCTATGACCAGCGTGGATGCAATCTTGCCCGTGCCGTGGCAGAGCGGGCATTGCTCTGTCGTGTTGATTTCCGTCACCGGACGTATGCGCTGACGGGTAATCTGCATAAGGCCGAACTTGGTGAGGGGCAGCACGTTATGCTTTGCCCTGTCGGAGCTCATCAGCTCGGTCATGTACTTGAAGAGCTCGTTTCTGTGCTCGACGGAATCCATGTCGATGAAGTCTACGATCACGATTCCGCCCATGTCGCGCAGGCGCAGCTGACGGGCGATTTCTTCCGCCGCCAGTTTGTTGACCTCGAAGGAATTCTCTTCCTGGTCGTTGCTCTTTGCGCGTATGCCGCTGTTTACGTCTATGACTCCCAGGGCCTCGGTGGTTTCTATGACCAGGTAGGCTCCGCCCTTCATTGGAACTATCTTCCCGAAGGAGCTCTTGATCTGGCGGGTCACCTCGAAATGGTCGAAGATGGGGTCTTTGCCGTCGTAGAGCTTCACAATCTTCTCCTGCTCGGGAGAAATGAGGGATATGTACCTGCGGGTTTCCTCATAAATCTTGGGGTCGTTGACGTAGACGTTGGAGAAACTGTCGTTCAACAGGTCCCGCAGTACGGTGGTTGTCTTGGAGTATTCCGTAAAGAGCAGTCCGATGCTCTTGTTGCGCGATATCTTGCGCCAGGAGCCTTCCCACTTCTCTATCAGCGATTTGAGCTCCGCCACCAGAACGGCTGCGGAACTGCCCTCTGCGGCAGTGCGGATGATGGCTCCGTAGTTGTGGGGAAGGATGTTCCCCACCAGTGTCTCGAGCCGGCGTTTTTCTTCCTTGGACTCGATTTTTTGGGAGACGCTCACTTTCTGTGCGAAAGGGAGCAGTACGATGTTACGTCCTGCAAGGGAAATCTCGGCAGTCAGCCTGGATCCTTTGGTGGAAATGGGTTCCTTGACAATTTGTCCGATGATCATCTGGCCGGGGCTGAGGAAGCTCTCTATGCGGCCCTCCTTTGCGAGGACCTCGTTTACGGGGATGCTTGCGTACAGCTCCTTGAGATCGCGGTTGGGGTTGCTTTCCTTCACGAACCTGTCGAAGGCGTCGAAGTGAAGGCCCAGGTCAAGGTAATGGATGAACGCTTCCTTTTTGTCACCGATATCCACGAAAGCGGCGTTCAGGGCGGGAAGTATTTTCTTGACTCTGCCAAGATATACGTCACCCACCGAGAAGCTGTGACCCTGGCTCGATTCTCTGTTGAGCTCTATCAGGCGGTGGTCCTCCAGCAAAGCCAGACGGACCTCGGCCGGGCCAACATCGACCACGAGGTCTTTTACACGGTTTTCGGTTTCCATTGGGACGGGGATAAACAAAAGGCCCGCCGGATCTCCCGCCGGGCCTGAGGCGACTATTTCTTCTTGTGTCTGTTAAGGCGAAGACGCTTCTTACGCTTGTGCGTTGCCATCTTATGCCTTTTGTGCTTCTTTCCGTTAGGCATGTTGAACGTGGATTAAATTATTTCTGGAGTTCCGCGACAAAAGCCTTTGAAGGCTTGAAAGCGGGGATATCATGCTCGGGAATAGTGATGGTGGTCTTCTTGGTGATATTGCGAGCGGCCTTGGTTGCCCTGTGCTTGATGATGAAGCTGCCGAATCCACGAAGATAGACGGGCTCTCCTTTGACGATTGATCCCTTGATTGCTTCCATTGAAGCCTCGAATACAGCCTGAACTGCTACTTTTTCAATGCCTGTTGCTTTTGCAACTTCACTGACGATTTCTGCCTTTGTCATAATGTTATATATTAGGTTGTTGGTTGGTAAATGTCCAAAAATCAAATGGGAACGCAAAAATAGGACTTAATTTCCAACTATCAAAATATTTTGCGCTTTTTCTTTGGCACGGAGATTGACCTCAATGGTGCAAGGGGGAATTATGCCCCTTTTACTGACATTTTGACAGATTTTTTATGAAACAAGATATCAACATCATCCCCCTTGTACAGGGAGACCAGGTAGCCAAGCTCAGCGAGGCCGACCTTCCGGACGTTCTGCCGATCCTGGCACTCCGCAACGCCGCCATCTTCCCGGGCACGGTCTTTCCCATTACGATAGGCCGCGACAAGTCCATCCGTCTCATCCAGGACGCCGAGCAGCACGACTTCTTCATTGGCGCCGTCCCTCAGATAGACGTCACCGTAGAAGAACCGTCGGAGAGCGACCTTTACCGCTACGGCACCGTCTGCCGCATCCTCAAGACCCTTGAGATGCCGGACGGCACGCTCACCGCCATACTCCAGGCCTTCCGCCGTCTGGAGATAGAGGCCATAAACGGCTACGACCCGTACATCACCGCCCGCGTATACTATCTGCACGACCAGCAGTACACCGCAGACACCACCGACATCAAGGCGATGTCGGAGGCCATCAAGGACAAGGCGATGCAGGTGCTCCGCTCCACAAACCTTGGAACACGGGAGTCCATCGGCGCGCTCAAGGCAATAGACACGTTCGAGTTCCTCGTGAAATTCGTCGCGACCCCCATCGACGT
>JAGCCD010000151.1 GCA_017651785.1 Bacteroidales bacterium | reverse complement strand
ATCTCGCCCAGGCAACTGAGGCGGGCGCCTACACCCTTGTGGGCGGCGGAGATTCAGTGGCGGCCGTTACCCAGATGGGCTTCGCAAAGAAGGTGAGCTACGTCTCCACCGGCGGCGGAGCAATGCTCGAGGCCCTGGAGGGCAAAGAGCTCCCCGGCATCGCAGCAATCAAGGAGTAAGATTCCTGATATATCATAATGAAGGCCGGACGCCACAATGGCATCCGGCCTTCACTGTCTCTAGGCCTGTCCTACTGGTCAAGGATAATCTCGTAGAAGCCGCCGTCCACGATATGGAGGTCCTTCACGACGTAGTCGAAGTGCTCGAAGAGTTTCATTGATACGCCTATGCTCACGATGGGACCGTTGGCCTTGGGCCAGCGCATGTCGGCATAGCCGTCGGAATCTGTCTTGAACGTGTAGCTTTCGTTGAAGAAGAGGCCTGAATCGTCTCCCGCCACGAAGGACTCGTTGGAGAGGACCTGGCCGTCCTTGAAGCGCAGGTGCACGCGGCAGTGGTTGTAGTTCTCTGCCTCTTCCTTGGCCGCCCTTTCCGCTTCTTCACGGGCCTTTATCTTGGCTCCCTCGGCATTATAGTAGCCCTGGTCAAGAGTGGAATAGCCTTCTCCCCACAGCCAGCTGAGGTTGTCCAGGTCTATGACCTTGCCCTTGGGAAGGCCGTGGCTGGCGATGCTCATAGCCTCGTACTGCCTGGCAATCTGCTCCTCTGACGGCCTGCCGCTCCTGACCTTGGGATTGTAGTTGATGGTGCCTATGGCCAGGTGGGAGGCCACTTTGAGCCTGTCGCCCAGGTTAAGGCCGCTGGCCATCATCCCCTCGCCCAGGTCAATTACGAAGGCAAAGTAATCTGTTTGGCCGGCGTCCAGCTGGGGGAAAGAGTAGACTATGTTCTCCACCTTCTTGTAAAGCTCTTCCTTGTGGCCCATGGCCGCGGCTCCGGCAGAAATGAGCGTACCAAGGAGGCCTCCGCCGGCGTTGAGGTTAACATCGTGCACATTGATCACGTCAACCGCCATTTCAAGGTCCAGGGGGACGTCGAACTTGGAGCTGTTCTTCACTTCTCCGTACACCACGAACTTTATCTCGCCTTTGGACTCCACCTGGCCGGCTGTGTGCTCCGCGTCGAACCAGCGGGCAAAATCGGGGCTGAGGGAACTCTGGGCGTAGTGGTTGAGGATGGAAATGCCGTCGTGGATGGTACGGGCGGTCTTGTCTATCGCCCAGTCGTAGACGTAATTCTTGTCCAGGCCAAGTTTCTTGGCGTAGCTCCTCTTATAAATGTCCCGCACTGCGTAGAACGCGTCTTTGCCGTCGGTCACCCTGTCGTATGCGAAGTCCCAGGCTTTCTCAAGCACCTGGTCTTTCTTGCCGGGGAATTCTATCCAGGCATACTTCTCCACGAACTTGTGGAAATCACCTTCCGTAGACACCTTTTCCTTGGTGTACATGGCCTGGTAGTAGTTGCGGGCGGCGTCTCCTCCCATCTCCTCGAAGTCTTTGGCAGTGAGGTTGAATGCGTCACCGTATGCATACTGGAGGGATTCTATCTGACTTGCCGACGGGTTTGAGGCCAGAGCAACGCCCAGCGCCTTACGGGACAGTTCCGTACGGGGGAATCTCTGGTTGAAGTTAATGGCGCCGGAGTAGTCTTTCACGAAGGCGAAGTACAGGTTCTCCTTTGTGGGAGAGGCGTTGAGGCCCGTTTCCGCTCCGTACAGCTTGAGGGCGTCGTCCAGTTCGCTGAAGCCACGGGCGCCCTTTACATACTCGGTCTTGGCTTTCATAGTGAACTCCTGACCGGGGAACCTGTCTATGAGCCAGGGATATGAGGTACGCGGGATTACGGCCATGGCCTGATCGAAGACGGATGCGGAGTACGCACTGCCGGGGAAGGCGGCGAGGAAGTCTTCCACATCCTCCTGGTTCTTCACGCTGAACGAGGATTCTGCCGCTTTGCTTATGAGCTTTATTACGTTGTCTTTGTCGGAAAGGACGATATAGTCGCTTCCGCAGGCCTTGCGCACCCATTGCGCGTGATTGCCGGCGTCCACTATTGCGCCGTATCCGGCGATGCCGTTGGCCACGTTGGCCACGCCCAGGCCCGCAAGTGCTCCCAGAGCGATATTGCCCGCCTCCATGGGGACCGTTCCGCCTGTTGACTCATCATAAGAGACGATGGCGGGAAGATACATACCGGCCACGGCTCCCGCCACCGGGAAAGCCAGGTCTACTACATAGCCTATGGCGTTGGGAACCTTCTTATACTGAGGCTCAGTAACGGTTATGCGCTTGTTGTAATCGGGCTCGCTGACCGATTTTGCAAGCGGCTTGAGGGTAGCGCAAGACTGGAACAGGAATGCGACCGTCGCGACTGCGGGAATAATCGATGAAATGCGTTTCATTGTCTGTCCTCCTTTCACTTAAAAACTGAAACCTCCGCCAAAGAGAATGATCCGCTGCGGCTTGAATGCCGGAAGCGGGAGTGACTGACGGTAAGCCACCTCGAAGTAATATGCAGACAGATTAAGCCGTAAGCATGCCTGGAGCATGGGCGCGCTGGTATTGTATCTGGTATCCTGGATCTTGATGGAAGACAGCTGATAACCGGCACCGATGTATGGAACCAGCCAGTTGGAGATTGACCCCAGATAAGGAAGTACGTGCCAGTTGAGGTAGGCCTCGCCGCCCAGTCTCCAGAAGTCTCCGGGCTCTACTCCGTTGGTGGCTTCCTTTACGGTAAGCATACTTGCGAAGCCGTCTATCTGAAGGTAGAACGGCGCGAACAGGGCGAATTCTATGTTCAGGCCCAGTCCTCCGGTATTCAGGGCTTTGGCGGCAGCGGGGACCTGAAAGTCCGGGGTAAGGAACGAGTCGAACATAAAGAAGAATCCACCGCTGGTACCGGAGTCCTTGACAGGACGTGAAAGAAGCGGCTTTTGCCTGGTAGTCAGTTTGAGCGGCTCCTGGGCGCCCGCGCCGAGGCACGTCAGGCACAGAACCGCAATAAAAAACAGTTTTTTCATCTGAGGGAGTTTTGGTAATGTCCCAAAGTTAAATATTTTGGCGCAATAGTGCAAAAGGAAAAGTCATATTTGCAGATTCACAAATAATTGCTACCTTTGCAGTCCGCTCTCGAGAAGGGCGGACTTTTCAGGTTAAACAATTAAAAAACAAACAGATTCACAATGGCTGTTAAGATTCGTTTACAGCGCCACGGAAAGAAGAATTTCGCATTCTTCCACATTGTTGTGGCAGACTCACGCGCACCGCGCGACGGTCGTTACATTGAGCAGATTGGCTCTTACAACCCCAACACCAACCCTGCAACCATAGTGCTCGATTTCGATCGCGCCCTCGCATGGCTCAAGGTAGGTGCCCAGCCCACTCTCACCACCCGCCGCATCCTCTCTTACGAGGGTGTGCTTCTCCGTCACCATCTTGACGGCGGCGTAGCCAAGGGAGCTCTCACCCCCGAGGTTGCCGACAAGAAGTGGAACGACTGGAAGGCAGAAAGGGATTCCAAGATCGAGGCTAAGAAGACCGGCATCAAGAACGCTGCCATAGAGGCCCGCAAGGCTGCCAAGGCAGAAGAGGTTAAGGTCAACGAGGCCCGCGCCGAGGCTCTGGCCAAGAAGGCCGCCGAGCTCGCCGCCAAGGAGGCTGCCGAGAAGGCCGCCGCCGAGGCTCCTGCAGAAGAAGCCGCTCCCGCAGAGGAGGCTCCCGCAGAGGCAGAAGCATAAGGATGATCCCTGCCGCAAAAATTCTGAAATCCAATGGAATCGACGGAGACCTCCTTGTAGGGGAACTCGAGGTCGATATTCAGGAAATCAACTCTGGAGAACCGGTGTACGTCTATTTTGACGGACTGCCGGTTCCCTTTTTTGTTGATTCTTTCACGCCCAGGGGCCGTTCACGCGCCATAATCCACATTACGGACGTAAACTCCCTCGAGGACGCGGAAGAGCTGGTGGGCCGGGAGATTTTCCTGGACGCCGAATTCGAAGACGGGGACGAAGAGGACTTCACAGGATGGACCCTTTACAACGGAGAAACCCTTGTGGGCACCGTCTCCGGGCTCATAGACATTCCGGGCAATCCCTGCCTTGAGATAGGCGATGCCCTTGTTCCCCTGCACGAAGACCTCATCCGCGAGGCCGACGCATCCCGCAAAGTCCTTGTGATGGACCTGCCCGACGGGTTGGTGTGATTGTTGCTGCTCTGTTGTCACGATGAAAAAGCTTATCATTCTTGCCGTCATAGCCCTTCTGCCTTTTGCAAAGGCGGCGGCCCAGTCAATTCCAGCCGCAGACCTGCAGGACGCGGCAGGCAATAAAGTCGCAACCTCTTCGCTGATAGACCACAAGACCCCGTTCCTCATAAGTCTCTGGATGACAACCTGCAAGCCCTGCCTTCTGGAGCTGGACGCAACAGCAGAGGAGCTCATAGACTGGGACGGCCCCAAGGCGCCCCGCATCTATGCCGTCTCCATAGACGACAGCCGCTCGCTCCAGCGCGCCATCGCCCTTAGCAAGGGCCGCGAATGGGACGGCATATCCACGCTGTTCGACCCTAACGGCGAACTGCGCAGGGCACTCGGAGTTTCCGCGGTGCCTCAGATCTTTCTTTACGACAAAGACGGCAACCTGGTCTACACCCACATAGGTTACCGCCCCGGCGACGAGCTGGAAACGCTACGCCGCCTCAAGGAGCAGTACTAGCTCCCCCACCCTTCCCAGAAAGCCTTTACGTCTTTCCAGTGATAGTACGGTGCCACGTCCGTCTTCACGGGGATGGAAGTCTCGTTCTCGTTCAGAAGGAACTTCACCAGAACGTCGTCCGAGCCTTCCTTGCGGTAGAAAACCATCTGGATGTTGCCCGCCATGGGGATTATCTTGTCTATGGAGACGTACTTGTGGAGGTTCTCTATGTCGGTGCGGGCGCCAATGGCTTCCTTGAGCCCAAGAAGATAGGCGAGCGGCAACACTGAGCTGTCGTGGCTGAAACGGAGCGTTACGGCAGGTTCGCCCGCGCTTATCACCCTGTCCGCTATGCTCTGGATGCTGTCCCTCACCTCTTTCTTTCTGAGGTAGGCGGGAGTGGAGCCGGGAATTATGCCGGAACGCAGAGCCCAGTTGGCGTTCAGGGCCGTCCAGATGCGGAACAGCTCGTCTTTGGTGAAGATATCGGTCATGGTGAGGCCGAGCTCGGGCAGGCTCATGAAGTCGTTCGCCACGTGATAAAGGGACTCCATAAGCTCGGGACCGCGTACGAACTCCTGCGCCTTGCGCACATCCTTGAACAGGACTTTCATAAGGCGCGCGGGGTTGTAGGCCTTCTCCCGCATGGCGCGGACCCTTCGCTCATAATCTTCCGTAACGGCGGTTTTCTCGAGGGGCAGGTCACGGTCTTCCACAACGAAACGCATATCGCGCTGGCTGGCGTCCATGCGGACCTCAAGGTCGGGATTGAGGCCCTCGAGCTCCTGGCAGAAGTAGAACATGCTTATCATGCAGCGGCCGACAGTAGACGAACGGGCGTCTACACTTATGGGCTGGGAAAGCAGCTCGGGGAAGCGCTCATACATACGGCGGGCTATCTCCATATGCTGCCTGCCGCCCAGGGCGGTAAGGTCGCCGTCCCTGTTCCAGGCGTCAGCATAACCGATTCGCAGTTTCTCCAGCACCTCGGCTCCCTTGGCGGTAAGAAGCCCCATCCGGGCAGCCGTATCCAGCTGGCCTATGGCACGGACATAGTACCGGTTGGACGTCATATAGCGCGAGCCGTGGCGGCCGTAGTGGCTGATATAGAATGGCTTATAGCCTTCTGGGGTGGGTGTGAGGGCCTTCTGCGAAGGGCCCGGATACAAGAAATAGGTTGCTCCAAGACGTCCCGGATCCTTGAACATCTCCCTCCTGGAGGTCTGTGCCGAAACTCCCACAGAAAGAAGGAGCAGCAGCGGTATCAAAAGCTTTGTCTTCATTTGTCTGCAGGGTTTTTGTATTCCAGATGGGCGGCTTCAATCTTGCCGCGGTAGTACTTTTCTACGTCACTCCAATGGTAGAACGGATAGCAGTCTGTGGGAAGGGGAACCGAAGTCTCGTTCTCGTTCATAAGGAACTTCACCAGGATGTCGTCAGAGCCTTCCTTGCGGAAGAACACCCACTGAACGTTGGCGGCCATGGGAATAAGGCGGAAGATGGAGAAGTGGTGGTGGAGGTCTTCCATATCGTCCGTCGCCCCGACAGCCTCGCGGAATCCCATAGTGAAGGCGAAGGGCAGCACAACATCGTCGTGACCGAAGCGCAGGCGCAGGCCGCAGCCGCCGGAGGCTATCATTTCCGCAGCATTGTCAAGGAAGTTCTGCAGCAGCGGATAGATGCCGTAGTAACTCTTTCTTGCTCCCGGCATAAGGCCCTCCCAAAGGCACCAGCTGGCGTTGTAGGCACGGAATCCGTCTATCATCCCGTCTTCTCCAAAGAGGTCGTCGAAGCTCAGCTTGAGCTCCGGCAGGCAGTACATGTCCGCCGCCACGTTATAGAGGTCGTCTGCGAAGGTGTACTGGTCTATGAAGGTCTTTGCCCGCTCCGGATCTGTGAAGATGGCCTGGATCTGGGGCTCGCCGCTGAGCATTTTCTGCTTGAAGGCCTTGAGCTTGTCGTAAAGCGGGCCGTCCGTCTCTGACGGGGGGATGACTATGTTCCTGTTGGCCTTGACGTAGTACAGGTCGTGCGCACTGGCGTTCATGCTGAAATCCAGCGACGGGTTGAGCGACTTGAGCTCGTTGCAGAAATTGGCCATGCTGAGCATTACGCGCCGAGAGTCCGATGAATTGACCGTCACCTTGAGAGGCTTTTTCAGGAGCTCAGGGTAGTTGTCGTACATCCTGCGTGCTATGGCCATATGCTGCCGTGCCCCAAGGGCGGTGAGCTCGCCGGCCCTCTGCCTGGCGTTCTCTGCGGCTATGCCAATACGGGTGCGGACATCTTTACCATATTCTGTAAGCAGCCCAAGGACAGCGGCAGTATCAAGCTGCCGCACCAGCCGGCGGTAGGCCCTGTCGCTTGTCATATAGCGCGAGCCGTGTCTTCCGTAGTGGCTGATATAAAAGGGCTTATAGCCTTCCGGTGCCGGTGTTGGATGGCCGGTGGGAAGAGGATAATTGGCATAGTTCCCGGTTGCGAGCTCCGGATGGGAGAGAAGCTCCT
>JAGCCD010000150.1 GCA_017651785.1 Bacteroidales bacterium | reverse complement strand
GCTCTCCACGGGAACTCCGGAGAAGTATTCGCGCAGCATCTTTGCTTGGGCTCGCTGCATCGCCCGGCAGCTTCTTGCTTCCATTCTTTTTTACCTTTTTTTGGTAAACTTTTTTCAGGACGATACATTCATAGTGCCACATAATCATCTCATAATCAATGAAATCTGAAAACTCGGGTACCGAAAAAACATACCCGAGTTTTTATTAGTTATTGATTATTAGAGTTTTACGTGTCATTTTTGCTTGTATCGTCCTGAAAAAAGTTTACCAAAAAGGGTAAACTTATGATGACGAAAAGTCAACGTTACAAGTTGCAGATGAGAGCAACGGGCAAGATGCTCCGCGAGTATTTCAGTGGAGTGTCAATTGAGAGTCTTCGGCGCCGTTATGGTTACAGCGAAGAGAAGATCCGCGAACTGGCAAGTTCGTACAAACGCGGAGAAATTGATATCTTTGAGGTGCGAGACCAAAAGAAGATAGCAATGTCCGAACTGACCCACAAGGAGGAAGTGGAACTCCTCCAGATGAAAATCAAGAGCCTGGAACAGGCCTTGAAGATGGCAAACATCAAAGCGGAGGGCTTTGAGTATATGATGGGCGTGCTGAAGGAGGAGTATGGTATAGACCTGTCAAAAAAAGTCGAGGCCGAACGGTTGAGACACTCAAAGAAAGACACCCCGAAGTGAGCCTTTCCTCGTTGTGTGACCTGTTCGGCTATACCCGCCAGGGATACTGGAAACAACGTCAGGAGCATTATCGCGAAGAGATAGATACGACGGCACTGTTGAATGAGGTGCGTGAGGTTCGTGCCGATATGCCTCGCTGTGGCGTACGCAAGCTGCAAGTTATCTTGGAGGAGCACGGTCATCGTATAGGCCGGGATCGCCTGTTCGCGATGCTGCGGTCAGAAGGTATGCTGGTGGCCAGACGGCATACACGCATCGTCACGACCTATTCCCGCCATTGGATGAAGAAGTATGCGAATCTGGTCAAGGGGATGGAGATAGTGCATCCCAATCAGGTGTGGGTCAGCGACATCACCTATGTGGAGCTCTACGAGAACGGAGAACGCTCCTTTGCATACCTGTCCCTGATAACAGATGCATACACGCATGAGATAGTGGGATGGGCGCTGCACGACACCCTGGACACGGAAGGCCCTCTCCGGGCCTTGAAGATGGCGATAGCCAACTATGGAGGATACGGCCTCAAAGGACTTATCCATCACTCTGACCGCGGCTGCCAGTATTGCAGCCAGGACTACGTGAACGTTCTTAAGCAGTACAACATCCAGATCAGTATGACCGATAAGGGCGATCCCTATGAGAACGCCATAGCGGAACGAGTCAACGGTATCCTTAAAACCGAGTGGCTTTACCAGATGCGGCTGACATCCCTGGAAGCGGCGCGGTACACTATTGGGGACATCGTTCGTGTCTATAATGAGCAGAGGCCGCACTTGAGTGTGGGAATGCTTACCCCGGCGCAGGCCAGGCTCCAGTCTGGTGAGAGGAAAAAACTCTGGAAGAACTACTGGGCCCTCAGAAAAGACCGGCAACAACCGGCCGGCGAGGAGGGCCCTTGCACGGAGCCCCCCGCTGCCGGCAGTGTTGTAGCCGCCGCTCTTCGTTATCGAGCGGCGGCGGTGCCACAATAACAAATATCGCGAAAATGTCATATCTTCGCGATATCAATGTAAACCGATATTAGGACTTCTGAGTCCTAACTACTTATTGTTCAACATCGGTAAACTTATTTCAGGACTAGACAGCTGGCCGGTTGGCGAATGATTTTTGTCCGGGTATCTATGCCATTTTCTCTTTGACCGTTTGTTTATTATCAATATATTTGTGTGGAACCAGTTGCTTGAATTATGAAGAAACGTCTCTTTTTCGCTGATGCGCTGCATCACGTCTATTTCCTCGCAGATGCCGGGAATGTCCTTTTCTACACACGGAGCGACCGACTGTCTTTCTACACCACCTTGTCTGTCCTCGCCAAACGCTATGGGGTCACTATCATTGGTGTATCCATCATGTTCACGCACATCCACTTGATGGTACGGGCTGCTGACATGGCGCAGTTCCGTCTGTTTATGGGCCAATTGATCCGGACCTTCTCCCGGTTGGTCCGGGAAGACCGGGGTTTGGCCGGGCCCGTCTTCAATACACCGTTCGGCAGTGCTCCACAAAAAGATCCGAAGCGCCAGCGCTCCAGTCTGATCTATCTGCTGAACAATCCGGTAGAGAAGCACTTGTTTGCCAAAGCAGTCGAGGACCGTTGGACTTTTCTCGCCTATTATGGCGGTGATCCGCATCCGTTCTCCAAGCCGCTGCGCAAGGATTACGCCTCACGGCATATGCGGGACGCCTGCTCGCTCGTCGATGCCGAATTCCGGGCCGGACGCTTTCTGCGTCCCGCGCTTCTGCGCAAGCTCTTCCGGCCCCTGTCCCGCGAAGAGCAGGAGCAACTGGCAGATTACATTATCCGGGTCTATCGTACGATTGATTATGACACGGCCAACAACCTGTTCGGCGGATATGAGCGGTTGCTGCGTGCGGCTGAAGAGACCAGCGGAAAGGAGTTCGAAATCGGAGAAGCGTTCGATCCGGCTTCTGATGTCCCTTATCTCGAGATGTCACGGATAGCCTCCCGGAACGGATTGTTCGACAACTGGAAACTGCTGCACCTGACTCCTGGTGAGCAGCAAGGCTGGATAAGGAAATTCCGCACAAATACACACGCGACCGACGTGCAGGTAAGGAAGTTTCTCCATAAGAAATAGGATAACCCTGGCGGCTAAACAACTCATTATCAAGTAGTATGAAAAACTGGGGTATTAAAAAACAACCCCCGTGTTTTGTGTTCTAATTCCGTGTCAGCACGTTACGCGTCAGTAGGGGGACGCTGCTAGCTCTCTCTTTGTGAGGCGACTTCCTTTTTGGGGATAGGATAGGGAAGAGCCGTCAGCATTCTTCCAACCAGCAGATAATCAGAGTCAGGCGTCGCGTGAGCCCAGGGTCTCGGCCCAGTTCTCGGGGAAGACGGATTCGTAGGCGCGGCGGCGGGCCCGGCGACTGCGCTTGTAGAGCAGGGCCCAGACCAGCGAGGGGAGTCCGACGACAGGCAGGTAGAGTGGCCCGAGCATCAGCGACTGCAGGGTGTGGCCGTATTCGTGGTAGCAGAGACTCTCGTGGGAGACGAAGATGAAGAGCCCCAGCGAAACCCCGCCCGCGAGCGGCCATTTCGTGGCCACCGCCTCGCGGTAGCGGAAATGCCGCGAGCGCAGGAAGACCAGGAAGAGCACGGCACCCGCCAGCGTCTGGGGCAGGCCCCAGGTGCATTGCAGCAGGATGTAGAGGATGCGTTTCATTCCGGAAACAAATGTAAGTTTTTCCGGGGACTTTTCCGACAATTTGTCAGCGCAGGATTGGTGGAGCGGTATTTGCGGGGAAGAGGGCCGTAACTCAATTGCAACGGAATCTATGGGAGCACTGAAGTGGATTGTAGGTTTATTGGGCTGGGTGTCCGGCGGCCCGATCGGGGCGCTGATCGGCTTCCTGCTCGGATCGTTCGTGGACTCCGGACTGGATGCCATGCGCCAGCTGACCGGCGGGAGCGGTTTCCCCGGCCAGGGCGGCTCGCAAGGCTATCCCGGCGGCGGCTATTCCGGCGGCGGGAGCACCTACCAGCGCCAGACGACCGGCGGCCGCGGCTACACCGCCACGGAGCAGCGCAACAGCTTCATGGTCAGCCTGCTGGTGCTCTCCTCCGCCGTCATCAAGGCCGACGGCCGTATCGTGCAGTCGGAGCTGGACCACGTCCGCAGTTTCATCCGGAGCAATTTCGG
>JAGCCD010000149.1 GCA_017651785.1 Bacteroidales bacterium | reverse complement strand
TCAAGACCGGCGCCTCCCACAAGATCCAGTTCGATCCGCAGATGACAGAGATGGTAAGCGCATAAGAATATGCCAACGCACTCAATACCGCACGCCTCAACGACGGCAACACAATCGCCTACACCCAGACCGAACTGCAGAAGTTCCAGGATGGCAGCGACCCGTTCGTCTACCCCAATGTGGACTGGAAAAACGAGGTCTTCAAGAATACCGCAAGCGAGACCAATGCCTTCGTATCAATGTTCGGCGGATCCGACAAGGTTGAGTATTACGCCCAGATGGATTACACAGACGCCAGCGGTCTTTACAAATATCCCGACCAGGGCGACTGGAACTCCCAGCTGAGGTATTCCAAGGCTAATATCCGCACCAATGTCGACTTCCAGGTCACAAAGACCACCAGGGTCAAGACAGACATCCTGGCCATCTTCATGGAGACCAACGGTGTGCCCAACGTCAATTCAAACGACGCCTGGTGGCATCTGTTCAAGGTCCCTGCACTTGCATTCCCCATCAAGACACAGGGTGGCGTATGGGGCGGCAGCCAGACCTACGGAGACTTCAACCTCGTTGCGAAGTCCAGGGGTGCAGGCTTCACCAAGTCTCACCAGCGCCAGATCTGGGCGGACATCACCCTTGAGCAGGATCTCGACTTCATCCTCAAGAACCTCAAGTTCTATGCAGGCGGATCCTACGACAACGCGTCCAACATGATAGAGAACCGCACCAAGGGTTACCAGTACGGCTGGAACTACTACGATGCCGCCGGCGCCCTTCAGGAGGCCGTTATGGGTACCGTAGAAGACAAGCTCACCTTCAACAACTGGATCGATTTCCAGTGGCGTATAGGCACTGTGAATACCGGTCTCAAATATGAAACCAAGGTGGGCGTTGAGGACTTCTTCGCAGCCAACTTCAACTACAATATGAAGAGCGAGATCCGCGACGGCAGGAGCAACACCTGGTACCGCGAGAATTTCAACCTCGCCCTGCATTACGACTATGCGCAGAAGCTCATAGCGGACATCGTTCTGGCAGCCAACGGATCAAACCGTTCCTATCCCGCCAAGTGGGCATTCTCTCCCACGTTCGGTTTCGGATGGATTTTCGTCAATGAGCCCGAGGCATCCTTCCTCAACTACGGCAAGCTCCGCTTCTCCGGTGGTTCCCAGCATACCGACTACGTCCCTCAGGCCGGTCTGTGGCTGGCAGCCTGGAACAATTCGCACGGACAGTTCTGGTACGGAAACAACTTCACCAGCTCCTGGGGTGCGTTCCTCACCCAGTTCCCTACGACCGATTTCATGCAGGAGACCGCAAACAAGGCCAACCTCGGACTTGACCTGCGGATAGCCAACTGCCTTGATTTCACCGTAGATGCCTTCTATCAGCAGCGGCGCAACATCCTCGTAAGCGCAGGTTCCCTCAATTCCGACGTCGTGGGCATCCAGTCCTCGTACGACGACAGGGGCCGCGTTGCGAGCTACGGCGTAGAGGCAGGCATCCGCTTCGCAAAGCTCTTCGACAATGGCTTCAACGTTTACTTCAACGCAAACGCCTCCCTGGCGAAGAGCCGTATCCTGGAGTGGATCGAGAACCCGGCATATCCCAACCTCTCGGTGATCGGCAGCCCCGCAGACGCCAACCGCGGACTCGTGGCATTGGGATTCTTCAAGGATCAGGCTGACATTGACAACAGCCCCCTGCAGGAATTCGGCCAGGTAAAGGTCGGTGACACCAAGTACAAGGATGTGAACGGAGACAACGTCATCAACGAGAACGACGTCGTTGCAATGGACTACGGCTATGCATTCCCCGCCCTTAACGGCGGCGTAACCCTCGGAGTGGAATTCAAGGGACTTGGAATCAACGCCACCTTCCAGGGTGCTACAATGCAGACCAAGAACCTCCTCGCAGACGAGGGCGACGGCGTGCGCTACGTATGGAGCGGCGCCCTGTCCGACAACCGCAACCTTACCCGGGAATACTACGACAACTGCTTCGACATCGCCGGAGACAAGGCCCTGTATCCCCGTCTTTCCACCAGCAACGTCGCCAACAACGTCCAGCATTCCACAATCTGGTTCCGCAATGTAAGCTGGCTGAAGCTTCGCGACTGCGAGCTCTACTACAGGCTTCCCGCTTCCCTTCTCAGAAGTATCCGCATCTCAGACGCCAAGGTGTTCGTCCAGGGACAGAACCTCCTGTCTTTCGGCAACATAGGCTTCATGGACGCAGAGAACCTGGGCACAGGCTATCCTGTGATGAAAGCTGTCAATATGGGTCTTTCCGTTGTATTCTAAAATAGATTGACTTATGAAACTTGATAAAATATTCTTATTCATTCTCGCCTGTGTCATTCCGGCATCCTGCGTAGACCTCAACTATACCGAGGAGAATACGCGCGATGAGGCATGGACATACGAATACTTCGGAGAAGGCATTAAGAACATGGTTTTCGACGTTTACGCACAGCTGTACAACAACGAATTCGCCAGTAACAGCGCCTACTTCCTTGCAAGCGCCACCGACGAATCCCAGTACGCCCTTGAGACCGGTGCCGTAAACAACTATGTGAACGGCGGTTGGAGTGCCGCCAACCCTTATTCGAATATCTGGACCAAGTCATACACCGCCATTGCGGAAGTCTGTATGTTCCTTGAGAAATGGGATCAGATGGACATCTCCGACTGGCAGTACAACCCCAACTACTCGGACTGGAATTCCCAGATGGAACTGTTCCCTTATGAGCTGCGTTTCCTGAGGGCTTACTTCTATTTCGAGCTTCTCAGGGCATACGGAGACGTTCCCCTGGTAACCACTACCCTCACGAACGAGCAGGCCAACACCATAACCCGCACCCCTGCTGACGAGATCGTGAAGTTCATCGTTGATGAACTCGACGACGTAGCACCCCACCTTCCCGTCAACTATCTCACCGAGGTCGGCGCAGAAATCGGCCGCGCAACCCGCGTTGCCGCTTTCGCCCTGAAGGCCCGTACGCTGCTCTATGCCGCATCTCCCCTGCTTAACCCCACCGGAGACAAGGCAAAATGGGCAAAGGCGGCCGAGGCCTGCAAGTTCATTCTGGACAACGCTAGCCTCTGGGGCCTGAAGCTCAGCGGCTACTCCGCCCTCTGGGGCCACGATGCATTCTTCAACCAGGAACTCATCTTCGGCCTTGGACGCGGCGAGAGCAACGACTTCGAGATGGCAAACTACCCCGTGGGCGTAGAAAACGGTGCATCCGGCAACTGCCCCACGCAGAGCCTCGTAGACCAGTATGAGTACCAGAATAACGGCGAGACGTTCGCACAGCGCTATCCCGGCAACATAGACCTCAAGACCGTCAACCCCTACGAGGGTCTTGATCCCCGCTTCGCCCTCACCGTTGTGAAGAACGGCGACGAGTGGCCAAGCAACGGAGCCCAGAAGAAGGCAATCGAAACCTTCAACGGAGGCTTCAACGCCGCTCCCAAGTACGGTGCAACTCCTACAGGCTACTATCTTAAGAAGTATGTGGACGGCACTTGCGTCACTACGGCTGACAACCAGACAAGGCGCCGCCACACCTGGATCCTCTTCCGTCTGGGCGAATTCTACCTCGACTATGCCGAGGCAGTGTTCAACGCCACCGGAAGCGCCGAAGACGCGACCTACGGACTCACAGCAAACGAGGCCATCAACACGCTTCGCAACCGCAAGGACATCAAGATGCCCAATTTCAAAGAAGACGGACAGGCGTGGGTCGACCGCTACGAGCGCGAGCGCCTTGTGGAGCTTGCTTTCGAGAACCACCGCTTCTGGGATGTCCGCCGCTGGAAGAAGGGCGCCAAGTATTTCAAGACGATTCAGGTCGCGAATATCAGCAACTCCCTTGTTCTCAGCAGGACAAGCGTAACCCGCCAGTGGGATGAGAAATACAACTTCTATCCTATCCCTCAGTCTGAAATCAAGAAGAACCCCAATCTTGAACAGAATCCCGGATGGTAGTATCTATTAAAAGGATTACAGTTATGAAGAAAGCATTATCATATTTCAGGACATTTCTGGCTGTCGCCCTTCTGGGTGCCTTCTCGGCATGCACGATAGACATAGGCCCGGAGTCGGCTGAAACCGGCCTTAAGATTAAGGTGTTCTCTCCCACCAAAGTGGTCACCGGGCAACCTATGACCATAAACGGCCACGGTTTCGCGGATGTGAAGGAGATCGTCTTCCCCGACAACATCGTCGTAACCAACTTCCAGCGTGTAAGCGGCGAAATGATCAGGGTCAACGCCCCTGCGGGCATTTCCGCCGAAGGTGGCAAACTGATCCTTCGCACCGCAGACAATGAAGTGGAGTCCGATGTGCCCCTCACCCTTGGAAAGACGGTTGTTACCGGCTTCTCCAGGCAGGCCGGAGAGACCATCAAGGGCGGAGAGAGAATTACAATTTTCGGTAAGGACCTCGAGTTCATAGAGAGCCTGGAGATTCTTGATCCGGACGGCCTTCCCCTTGTAGTCGAGGACGAGAAGTTCTACCGCAAGGGCACCAGCTCCGTAGAGATCACCATTCCCAAACAGGTCTACGACGGCGCATTCGTGGGTAAACTCCACACCATTGACGGCCGTGAGTTCCAGCTCCCCGAGCTGGTTTACGAGCCCGTTGCCGAACAGGAGGAAGGCGGACACTGGGAGATCGTCAGGAAGAATATCTGGGAGAACGACGGATCCGTAGGCTCAACGAGCTGGGGCGGACAGTTCCGCTTCGGACTGGAAGGGACCGACGACAACAATGAGTGCATCGCGACCCTCCCCCAGGAAATCTGGGACAAGCTCAAGGGCGAGCCGTTCTACATCACCGTGGTTCCCGACGATCCCGCCCAGTTCCAGGTACGCGTAACCACCGGCTGGTGGAGCATCCAGTGGCTCGGCGCCGATAACGACATCGCACCCTGGAACATGGCTGAAAGGCTCATAGACAACGGCGACGGTTCCTTCACAATAATGATAGACTTCTCCGAAGATCCCGCCATCCTTGATTCCGTCGACAAGGAGCACATCCTCTTTACCGGCAGCGGCTTCACCTTAAAGTCAGTCGCAGTGGAAGAGAAGGAGTGGCAGGAAGGCGGGGGAGGTCAACTCGTAAACAAGAAGACTATCTTCTGGGAGGGCGACGCAGGCTCCGTGAGCTGGAGCGGACAGTACCGCTTCGGTCTGGAAGGACACGACGACAACAACGAGTGCATCGCAACCTTCCCTCAGGAAATCTGGGACAAGCTCAAGAGCGAGCCGTTCTACATCACCATAGTTCCCGACGATCCCACCTCATTCCAGGTGCGCGTAACCACCGGTTGGTGGAGCATACAGTGGCTCGGCGGCGATAACGATATCGCACCCTGGAACATGCCGGAGAGACTTATCGACAACGGTGACGGTTCCTTCTCCATCATGATAGACTTCTCCGAGGATCCCGCCATCCTTGATTCCGTAGACAAAGAGCACATACTCTTTACCGGCAACGGCTTCAAGATGACGGAGCTTTACATCCAGGAAGAAGTATGGGAAGGAGGCGAACCCGAACCTCAGGCAGTTATTGTCTGGGAAGGCGATGCAGGCTCTGTGAGCTGGAGCGGACAGTACCGCTTCGGTCTGGAAGGCAACGACGGCAACAACGAGTGCATCGCAACCTTCCCCCAGGATGTGTGGGACAAGCTCAAGGGCGAGCCGTTCTACATCACCATAGTTCCCGACGATCCCACCTCATTCCAAGTGCGCGTAACCACCGGTTGGTGGAGCATACAGTGGCTCGGCGGCGATAATGACATCGCACCCTGGAACATGGCTGAGAGGCTCATAGACAATGGAGACGGTTCCTTCGACATTCTGATAGACTTCTCCGAGGATCCCGCTATCCTGGATTCCGTCGACAAAGAGCACATACTCTTTACCGGAAACGGCTTTAAGCTTACGAAAATCTATTACATGGCGTAGACAGTATGAAGTACAGATTAATAAGTATATTTGCTGCAGCGGCAGCGATCCTTGCGGTCGCTGCCTGCAACAAAGAGCAGGAGTTCGATCCTGGCGCAATGAGCATTTCCGTTCAGCCCGACTCCCTGGTAGTCAAGGCTGTAGGCGGAACTGCCAGCTTTACATTCGACGCTCCCGACTACTGGTTTGTGAGCAGCCCCGTAGATTGGCTCACCTTTGAGCCCGAAAACGGAAAGCCCGGCCAGGTCACCCTTGTAGTGAAGACCGACGAATACCACGTGGCCAAACAGCGCAGCGCGGTAATTACCATCAACGCAAGGGGCCGGAAAGGGCAGTGCAAGATTATCCAGGAAGCCGGAGAAGAGCTTCCTCCTCCGCCGGATTACAGCGGAACGTGGTCTGTAATCGGCACCCTGGACGGATCAAACTGGGACAAGGACTTCGAGATGTCCAGCACCGCAGACCTTGTCTGGGAGGCAAAGATACCTTACACGGAAGGTAATGAGTTCAAGTTCCGGATGAATGGAGACTGGACCACTAATATGGGTATCGACGGAGACCTCTCGGAAGCGGACGGCGTTTACAAATGCAACCTCAAGCAGGACGGCGGCAACATCACGCTTTCCACGGAAGGGTACTGGAACCTCACCCTCGACCTTAACAGCCTTACGATGGCGGCGGTCTTTGACTCCGAATTCCCTTCACCCGAGCCCAAGCCCCTGCCCGCCGACTGGGAACCCGTATGGGTGAATGACGGCACCGCTGGAGAGGCCAACTGGGACAGCGTATACCGCTTCGGTCTGGAAGGACACGACGGCAATAACGAGTGCATTGCCACCCTCCCTCAGGATGTCTGGAACCGGCTTAAGAGCGAAACATTCTACATTTACCTTTCCGGAGAAAACCCCCAGGTACGTGTAACCACAGGCTGGTGGTCAGCAAATCTCACCGAGAATGATATCCAGCCCGGAAACGAACTGCTCGCAGACAATGACGCGCAAACATGGATCCTGACTGTCAATATGAGCGAGGCCGCAGACTTCCTTGCCATGCTTGACGACCAGCACCTGCTTCTGACCGGTGCCAGATTCACCGTCCTGGGCATCTACCTTCCCAAGCAGGCTCCCGTACCGGGCGGCAACGTGATCTGGGACCAGGAGACTGTTTTC
>JAGCCD010000018.1 GCA_017651785.1 Bacteroidales bacterium | reverse complement strand
TGGGGACGGGGCTGCGGCGGCCGCTCTCGTCGGGCTCGCCGAGCTCCATACGGATGCAGCGGAGGGACTTTACCCAGCCCTTGTCATCTCCAAGGATCTCTACCGGGTTGGTGAGCATATCGAAGATAATGCCTTCTTCTATCGCGTGATGAACTTCCTCGCGGCGGGCGGGGAGCTCAGCCTCTGTGCGGCGGTACACGATGTGCACCTCTGCTCCAAGGCGGAGGGCCGTACGCGCCGCGTCCATGGCCACATTGCCGCCGCCCACAACGCACACTTTCTTTCCTGCGTGGATAGGAGTGAGGTAATCCTCTCTCCAGGCCTTCATTAGGTTGTTGCGGGTGAGGAACTCGTTGGCGGAGAATACGCCGCAGAGGTTCTCTCCGGGGATGCCCATCCACTTGGGAAGACCGGCTCCGGAGCCGATGAACACTGCCTTGAAGCCTTCCTCGTCCATCAGTGAATCGATGGTTACTGTCTTGCCTATAATTACATCGGTCTCTATCTTCACACCGAGTTTCTTCACTTCATCTATCTCGTGCCTTAGCACCTTGTCCTTTGGCAGACGGAACTCGGGGATGCCGTATTCCAGCACGCCGCCCGCCTTGTGAAGGGCCTCGAAAATGGTGACGTCGTATCCCCACTTGGCAAGGTCCGATGCGCAGGCAAGTCCGGCAGGACCTGAGCCGACGACGGCTACTTTGATGCCGTTTGCCGGGGCGCATTCAGCAGCGGTGCGGCCGAGCGTTTCATCTGCCACGAACCTTTCCAGCTTGCCTATGGCGACCGGCTCTCCCTTTACGCCAAGGATGCAGCTGCCCTCGCACTGGGTTTCCTGAGGGCATACGCGGCCGCAGACTGCGGGAAGGGAACTGTCCCGCGCAATGACGGATGCGGCGCCCTGGATGTCGCCCTCAACCACCCTCGCGATGAACTCCGGAATCTGGATGTTCACCGGGCAGGCGCCCACGCAGCGGGGATTCTTGCAATGCAGGCAGCGGGACGCCTCAAGCATTGCCTCTTCCTTATTGTAGCCGTAGCATACTTCTTCAAAATTGGTTGCGCGCACTTTGGGATCCTGCTCCCTCACTGCGACTCTGGGTATTCTGTTTGCCATTACTGTCCCCTCCCTATTCTGCATACGTGATGTTCATTTGCTGCGGCCTCTTCTGCCTTATACTGGCCCTGGCGGCGCATCGCCTCGTCGAAATCAACTTCGTAGCCGTCGAATTCGGGGCCCTCAACGCAGGCGAAGCGGGTTTTGCCGCCGACGCTCACGCGGCAGGCGCCGCACATTCCGGTGCCGTCTACCATAAGCGTGTTGAGGCTCACGATGGCGGGGATGCCGAGCTTGCGGCAGGTGAGGGTGGTGAATTTCATCATGATCATGGGACCGATGATAACGGCCTGCGTGTACTTGTGACCCTCTGCCACCACGTGCTCGAGCATATTGGTGCCCATTCCGTGGAAGCCCTCGGAGCCGTCGTCGGTGCAGACAAAGAGGTTATCGCACACGGCGCGCATTTCGTCTACATAGATAAGGAGGTCTTTGGTCTTAGCGCCGATGATCACGTCTACAGGGACGCCGTGCTCCTTGAGCCATTTGACCTGCGGGTATACTGGGGCAGTGCCCACACCGCCGGCTATGAGGATGTAGCGCTGGGAGGCAAGCTGCTCAGGGGTCATATCAACGAACTCTGAGGCGCAGCCCAGAGGGCCCACCACGTCGGCGAAGGACTCGCCCGGCTCGAAGGAAATGATGTCGCTGCTGGATGCGCCTATGCGCTGGGTGACGATGGTTACAGTGCCCTCTGTGCGGTCGTAGTCGCTGATGGTGAGGGGGATGCGTTCTCCTTTCTCGTCTGCGCGGACGATGAGGAACTGACCCGGCTGTGCGGCGGCTGCGAGCCTGGGCGCACGTACCTTCATGCGGCAGATGGCCGGGGTCAGCATTTCTTTGGTTACGATTTCAAACATTAAAGCGTTATTGTACGTGAGTTATAAGGTTCTTCATTATGTCGAAGGCGGTTGCCACGGGGACGGGCTCCTCCGTGGGGTCTGCCACCACGCAGTCGTACAGCTGGCGGCCCAGCTGGTGACGGCCTATCTTGAAGCGGGCGGTGCTGGCTGCGGCGGCGTAATGCTCGTCCACCGACTTGTGGCCGTTCAGGGCGATGAAAAGGTCCGACTCCGTGCGAAGGTTCTTCTCTGAGGCGTTGACATACCGCACCCGGATGTTGTTGTCTCCGAAAAACTTGTTTATCTGGAGCTTCGTGGGCTCGAGGCCCTGGTCTGAGGCGTCTACGAACACCACCACGCTCTTGATCTGCCGCAGCGGGATAATCCCTGTGGGCACTTTGCTGCGGTGGCTGTTCAGGGTGAGATACCTCTTGATTTTGGTGAAGATGCTCATATCTGCACTCCGTTGGCCGCTATGAGGTCGCGGATCTCCGCTTTGGCGGCTCTCCAGCGGGGGATGTCTATCTTGGTGCCTATTACTTCCACCACCTTTGCGGCGATGATGGAGCCCACTTCTCCACAGACTTTGAGAGGCATGCCCAGCGCGTGTGCGTACAGGAAGCCGGCGGCGTATGTATCTCCCGCGCCGGTGGCGTCTATGGTGTCTGCAGGCCAGGCGGGGAGGTAGTACCGCTCGTCTCCGGACTTGACCCAGCTGCCGTCCTTGCCCACCTTCACGATGGCAATCTTGCAGTGCTGGCTTATCTCGTCCAGGGATTCCTCTGCGCTGGAGAGCTTGGTGAAGGCGCGGCTCTCTGTCTCGTTGGCGAAGACTATGTCTACGTAGTTGTCTACTATGTCGTGCAGGAAGGCGTTGTTGCTCTCTACCACGTTGTAAGACGCCATATCGAGGGAGATGATGCAGCCGGCGTCGTGTGCAAGCTCTACGGCTTTGCGGATAAGCGCCTGGTTCTGAACCAGATAGCCCTCTATATGAAAGTAGTCGTGGCCCTGGAAGTATTCCGGCTTGAGGTCTTCGGGCCCCAGGTCAAGCGCGGCGCCCAGGTACACGGCGAAGGTGCGCTCGGCGTTGCCGCCGCTCACGAAGACCATCGAGCGGCCGCTGGATTTCTCACTCTTCAGAAGAAGGGTGTTTACGCCGTACTGCTCCTGGTCGCTCTTGAAAAGGAGGCCGAGCTCGTCGTCGCCTATCTTTCCTATGAAGCTGGAGGGCATTCCGAAGATGGACGTGCATACAATGGTGTTTGCAGCGCTGCCGCCGGCGACATACTTTACGCCCAGCGGCTTGAGGGCGGTCCAGATTCTGTCTCCGGTTTCCATATCCACGTGCTGCATGCTGCCCTTGGGCAGATGGTAGGTTTTAAGAAGGGAGTCGTCCGGCAGGACGGCCAGAATGTCCGTAAGGGCATTGCCGATTCCGAGGATGGATTTCATCTTTGAGTATTTGGGTTCGTATACGGACAAAGTTACTGATAAATTTCGTATATTTGTGTGTTAGACGAATAAAATGACAACACAACAGCTTATCGATTCGGTGCGCATCGTGCCCGACTTCCCCATCCCGGGAATCAATTTCTTCGACGTAACAACCCTCTTCAAGTCCACCGAGGCGTTCACCGAGGTGATAGACCGCATCTGCGCCCTGTATGCAGACAAAGGCATCACCAAGGTCTGCGGCATCGAGTCACGCGGCTTCATAGCCGGCGCAGCGGTCGCCGCCCGTCTGGGCGCCGGTTTCGTCCCCATCCGCAAGCCGGGCAAGCTCCCCTCCACCACGGTGAGCGAGACCTACGCCAAAGAATACGGCACAGACACCATCGAGATCCACTCCGACGCCATCACCAAAGACGACGTAGTGCTCATTCACGACGATATCCTGGCCACCG
>JAGCCD010000148.1 GCA_017651785.1 Bacteroidales bacterium | reverse complement strand
TGGTAAAACTGTAGTATGACCTGTAACCGGACGGAGTTTTGTAGAAAAGGCGGATTGTCTCTCCCGGCGTCCACTGGACGGAACCGTCAGGAGATACAACGGCCTTGGTTGTGGACACTCCGTCAGCGGACGAGGCTATGAACGTCTTGATGTCGGGATCCTGATAAGAGACGGAGTCTTCTTTGAGGCAGGAGCTGAATGAAGCAACTGCCAGCGCGAATAAAAGCAAGCCTTTGATTTTCATATCAGTCCCAGTTTTCGTTGTCAAATCCTTCGTGGTCGCCGTCTTCCTGCTTCACTACCACTATCTCCAGGGCGCACTCGTCTTGTTTCTGGACGTAGGCGCGGGTGGAGAAATCGTATTCGGCGTATGTAATTACCGCGTCGCAGACATTGGCTCCAATTGCCGTAGCGGTTATTTTTCCTTCTTTGCTCAGTTGGAATACAATGGGTGAAGAATAGCGTATGGACCACTCTACCTTTACGTCATGGGGCGTTGCGTCTGCAGGGGTATACTCCACATAAGCGTCATAAGTCTTTCCAAGGGGAAGGGTAATGGACTTCTGAGGAACATTGAATGACTTTACCGGGACCTCCACACTCACTGAGGCCTGCGCGGAAACGTCTCCTGCAGAGGCGGTTATGACTGCATGGCCTCCGGCAAGCGCGGTAACCTTGCCGGTATTGTCTATTGTAGCTACAGATGTATCGGAACTGCTCCACTTAAGTTCATCCGTAGTATCGGATGGTTCCAGAGCCGCCGTAAGCACGAAAGTGTCGTTCTTTGCGAGCACAAGCTCCGACTCATTCAGGGTGACCGATGTTGCCTTGATTTCCGGAGGTTGGGGATCTTGGGACGGAATGACGGTAATATCGCACGTGCCTGTCTTGCCGCCGTTCACTGCTTCCGCAGTCACTGTGGCGTTGCCGAGGCCCACCGCGGTAACCTTTCCGTCGTATGTAACGGTTACCACATATTCGTTGGAGGTTTTCCAGACAACGGACTTGTCTGTGGCTTTATCGGGTTTAACGGTGGCGGTAAGATACCTCACCTCACCCTCTTCCATGCTATCGATACTGGATGGGATGACGGTGACGCTCGACACCGGCACATTCTTCTCGCATCCCGCCAGCAGAAGCACGGGCAAAAGCAATATCAGTTTATACGATCTCATTCCTAATCTATTAGCGTCCAATTTACAAATATACAAATAAAAGGAATAAAAAAAGGCCCGGCTCGCTGAGCCGGGCCCGTGCGGGCGGTGGGACTCGAACCCACACGATTTAGGCACAAGATCCTAAGTCTTGCTTGTCTACCATTTCAACACGCCCGCAAGAGAGCGCAAAGTTACAAATAATTTATTAAACAGTAATTGCTCTGTCCTAAACCCTATTCGTAAGGGCCAAAGGGTTTAGGACAGGGCAATTACTGTTCTATGCTAAAGGCCTATCGTCTTGAAGAAGTCGTTACCCTTGTCGTCTACCAGGATGAATGCGGGGAAATCTTCTACTGTAATTTTCCATATCGCCTCCATACCGAGCTCGGGATACTCCACGCACTCGATGCTGCGGATGCTGCTCTGGGAAAGCACTGCAGCGACGCCGCCTATGGTGCCGAGGTCGAATCCGCCGTGCTTCTTGCAAGCGTCAGTGACCTGCTGGGTGCGGTTACCCTTGGCAATCATGACAAGCGAAGCGCCACGTGCCTGGAATTCATCAACATACGGGTCCATGCGATTGGCGGTGGTGGGACCCATCGAACCGCAGGGATACCCTTCCGGAGTCTTGGCGGGGCCTGCATAGAGGATTGGATGATCCTTGAAATACTGGGGAAGATCCTCGCCGGAGTCAAGGCGGGCTTTAAGCTTTGCGTGCGCGATATCGCGGGCGACGATGATGGTTCCCTTAAGGTTGACGCGCGTGCTGACGGGATACTTGGAGAGCTCTGCACGAACGGAATCGATTCCCTTGTCCAGGTCGATCTCTATTCCCTTGGCGCCCTCGCCGGGACGGCGGTACTCTTCCGGGATAAGCTCAGACGGGTTGGTGTCCATTTTCTCGATCCATACGCCATCGGCATTGATCTTTGACTTGATATTGCGGTCTGCCGAGCAACTTACGCCCATTCCGATGGGACAGCTTGCACCGTGCCTGGGAAGGCGTACGACGCGGATGTCGTGGGCCAGGTATTTGCCGCCGAACTGCGCTCCGAGGCCGATTTTCGCCGCCTCTTCGAGCAGTTTCCGCTCCAGGTCAATGTCCCGGAATGCGCGGCCGGTTTCGTCTCCCGTGGTGGGCAGGCCGTCGTAGAATTTGATGCTGGCGAGCTTGACGGTGAGAAGGTTCTTCTCTGCGCTGGTGCCACCTATTACGAATGCGATGTGGTATGGCGGACAAGCCGCGGTGCCGAGGCTCTTCATCTTCTCTACAAGGAACGGCAGAAGCGTACCCTCGTTCTGGATCGTAGCCTTGGTCATGGGGTAGAAGTAGGTTTTGTTGGCGCTCCCGCCGCCCTTTGCCACCATTACGAAGCGGTATTCATCCCCTCTCGTGGCCTCGATGTCTATCTGGGCCGGAAGGTTGCACTTGGTGTTGACCTCGTTGTACATATCCAGAGGGGCGTTCTGGCTGTAACGGAGATTCTCCTGCGTATACGTATTGAAAACGCCGAGGCTGAGGGCCTCTTCATCCTCGAAATCGGTCCAGACGCGCTGGCCCTGTTCTCCGTGGATTATCGCGGTTCCGGTATCCTGGCAGAACGGGAGCACGCCCTTTACCGAGGTTTCCGCATTGCGAAGGAACTGCAGGGCGACGTACTTGTCGTTCTCCGACGCCTCAGGGTCGCTCAGGATAGCGGCCACCTGCTCGTTGTGCGAGCGGCGCAGCATAAACTGGCAATCGTGGAACGACTGCTGCGCTACGAGGGTGAGAGCCTCCGGAGACACCTCCAGGATCTTTTTGCCTCCGAATTCGACGGTCTTTACGAGTTTTTCCGATCCCGGAATCTTGTAATACTCTGTTTTGTCCTCGCCCAGCTGGAACATGGGCGCATATTTGAATTCTGCCATTATGCTGAAGGGTTAATTAAGCTATTACTCTGAAACAGGACGGATTGTCAGACCGATGCAACGGGCGGTCATGTCCAAACCGACGTAGCCGCCATTATTGAAGGTGCCGCTACACGCGTAGTTCTGGTAGTTCGGGTGGAGGGACGAAGACCAGTAGGAACCGGTGGAACCGGGATAGTCGAGGTCGTCGTATTCCCGCCATCCAGCGGCAGGAAGAAAGATACTGTTGCCATTTGGACCGGTTACCAACTGACCATTTACGTCATTCTGCGTGGTCAATGTAAAATGACACTGTTTAACCAGTGCATCCCATTCCTCAATCGTGGGCATCCTCCATTTACCTCCAAGTTTTACGTGAGCCACATCGTCCTCCGGGTTTAGGACGGTTCTGTTGTCTACAGTACCGCTGTCCTCTTTGGTGTTGTACTTGGTCAAGTGAGGGTATTCTCCGTATTTGTATGCATACCATGAATAATCCCCCTTCGGAGCTATTTCGCCCCAAGCGTAATATTCACCGTAATCCTCAGGTTTAGCGCACAGGCCGCTCATGGAAAGATTGGACTTGGCCCAATATAAGTTGTAGGTGGTTCCGTCCTCCCTGGTAATCACGATGCCAAGGTCTACGGCTCCGGAAGGGATGTCCGTCTCATCATTGTCTGGTTCTATTAGCGAACACGCCACAGGGGCAAACATCAGCGCAATGGCCGAAAGGGCAAAAATTATTTTTCTCATATTACACATCGTTAATGGTGGCTGTATCGAACTATGAATATAATTGTTGAATTCTGCCATATTACTGTTGCATTAGGAATTCTTTCATAAAGGCGTTGAGGTCGCCGTCCAGCACGCCCTGCGTGTCTGCGGTTTCCATACCCGTGCGCAGGTCTTTTACCATCCTGTACGGATGAAGGACGTACGAGCGTATCTGGCTTCCCCACTCTATCTTGCGTTTCTGGCCCTCCAGCTCGGCCTGTTTTTCCTGGCGCTTCTTGAGCTCGATGTCGTACAGGCGGGACTTGAGGATGAGCAGCGCCCTCTGGCGGTTGTCCTGCTGGGAACGGGTCTCAGTGTTCTCTACGGTGATGCCGGTGGGCAGGTGGCGCACGCGCACGCCCGTTTCTACCTTATTGACGTTCTGGCCGCCGTGTCCGCCGCTGCGGAAGGTGTCCCACTCTATGTCCGAAGGGTTGATTTCTATGTTGATGGTATCGTCTACCAGAGGATACACAAAGACGCTGCTGAAGGTGGTCTGGCGCTTGTTCTGGGCGTTGAAGGGAGAAAGGCGCACGAGCCTGTGCACTCCCGATTCCGCCTTGAGATAGCCGTAGGCAAAGTCTCCCTCGAACTGGATGGTGCAGGACTTGATGCCCACCTCGTCGCCCTCTATGAACTCGGTGGTGGTCATCTTGTAGCCGTTGCGCTCTCCCCAGCGGACGTACATACGCATGAGCATGGCGCTCCAGTCGTTGGCCTCCGTGCCGCCGGCTCCGGAGTTTATGGTGAGCACGGCGCCGAGGTTGTCTCCCTCGGCCCCGAGCATATTCTTGAACTCAAGGTCTTCCAGCGCCTTGAGTGCGTCAGAATAGGCTTCGTCAGTATCGGGGCCTTCGGGATCAAGCTCCAGAAGCACTTCAAGGTCATCTATCTTAGAGATTATGCCGTCATAGGCCGTGATCCAGGCCTTGACCGAGCTGGTCTGCCGCATAAAGGATTCGGCTTCCTTGGGGTCGTCCCAGAAGCCGGGAGCAAGGGCCTGCTGCTCGCGGGATGCCACTTCTTCCCTTTTCTACGCTATCGTGAGATAACCGCCCAGAGCTTCTGCGCGGGAACGGATATCCTTCACCTGGTCTTGATTGATCATAGTTTACAAAGATACGTTTTTTCCCTCAAAGAAGCTGAAATGCACACGGCCGTAACAGCGTTCTTTCACAAAAGCGGGATGGTCCTTGAAAGAATACTCTCCGCCGTGCTCCAGAATGAAGTAGCGCTCGGGGTATAAGATGCCTTGCGACAGCACTTTATCCGGAATTGTATCAAGGCCCTCAAGGGCATAGGGCGGGTCTGCGAAGATAATGTCGAACTTCTCCTTGCAGATGGGCAGGAAGTCGAATACGTTGGAGTGGACGGCGGTAACGTTTTTAAGGCCCAGGCGCGCGGCCTCGGAGCGGATGAAGCGGGCGTTGTCCCGGTTCATCTCTATGCTCCAGACGTGCGCGGCGCCCCTTGATGCGAACTCGAACGCGATGGCTCCGGTGCCGCCGAAGAGGTCAAGCACCTTGAGGTCCTCGAACTCGTATTCGTTGCCGAGGATGTTGAAAAGGCCCTCGCGCGCAAAGTCCGTGGTGGGCCTTGCACTATACCCCATGGGAGGATTGATAGCCAATCCCTTCAGCCGGCCGCCGATTATCCTCATATGGTCTCTACTGCCTTGAAATAGCGGTAAAGCGCCATCTGCTGAGTTTCGTCCAGCGGGTGGGTAAAGCAGATGGTGGTTACTTCGGGATTGAGCTGCAGGGACTTCATAGCCAGGAAAATGAAGTACTGGGCCGTAACGAAGTCCTTAGCCTTGTATTCGTTTGCCAGAAGAAGGCTCCGGCCCTGGGCTATTGCCAGCTGCAGAATGCCGTTCTCCCAGGAGCACAGCACTTTGTTGTATTCCGGGCAGGACTGCAGCTTGTCCAGGACAGACAAAATCCCGGGCGGGGATGATTCTCCGCTCGGGACCGTATAAATAAGGACCGCTCCGTATGCAGGGAGCTCCTTGTATTCTATCGAGTCTGTCTCTGCAACGGCGGCGACCTCCGTAAGAGCCTTGCGGGCCGTGCTGGGGTCGAAGAAGTTGACAGGGACCAGGGTGAACACCGCTACTCCCAGTTACCGGCGTTGTTGTTAGGCGCCGTTACGCTGCCGACCTGCAGGCCCTCGTACTTGTTCTGGTCTCTGCGGTCTGAGTCAAGATTGATGCGGAGCTGGTTGTCAAGACCCTTGAGGAGGGCTTTGTAAGGCATGCGGGCCTCGAACAGAGGAACGGGAACACCGGATACCATACGGGTTACAGCCTCCATCTGGGTGGGCTCGCCACCGGAGAAGGGAATGGTCTTGAGGGAGTCTATGCAGAAGTCGTCCCTGCGGAGGAAGAGCGTGTCTTTTACGGGAATCTTGGTTACGATGGAGAAGACAAGGTTCTGGTCTCCTGCGAGGTACATTTCATAAAGTTTCTCGGGGGTGATCTTGCGGTTTGCCTTCTTTACTTTCTCCGTGTGGGTCCAGGCGAGGGAGTCGTCTGCGGAACCGATCTGGAGGACGATGTCCATCTTGCCGTTCTCGTAGAAGTTCTTGAGGGAGTCTACCGTGGAGGTGAACTTGCCGTTTACGCTCTTGTATGCGACCTGAAGGGTACGGATATCCTTGAGGCGCTGGATAGCGACAGCTTCGCGTTTGTCCTTTTGCTTGTTGAAGTTAACGGGCTTCATGATGCTGCCGTAGATTGCGTATACCAGACCTACGATTGCGACGAGAAGGAGAACCTCCAGGATAATCTTGAGTGCTTTGTTCATTTTATGCAGTTTTATTTGTAGTCATTATCCGGACAAAGTTATGAAAATGATTTATCAAATGCAATAATATTGTTAAATTTGCGTCGTGAAAAAAAGCGAAATGACGGGTCGGTTAGCAGATTGGATATCCTCTGCAAGAACGGTTTGTACTGTCTGTCACACGCATCCGGACGGAGATGCACTTGGCAGCAGCGCAGCCGTATACCACTACCTTTCTTCGCTTGGCAAGGATGTGGTCATCCTTCTTCCGGATGCGGAACCTCCGTCAATCAGTTTCGTCCTTGACGGCACAGAATACACCTCGGATCCTGCCCTGGCCGCAGCGGCCCTCGAGCGTTGCGACCTGCTTTTCTGCCTGGATTTCAACTCCTTCGGCCGCACCGAGGCCCTTGAGCAGGCCTGCCGCGCCTGCAAAGCCCGCAAGGTCCTCATAGATCACCATGCAGACCCTTCCTGCGGGGAATTCGACCTGTGTTTCAGCCGCACGGACGTTTCGTCCGCCAGTGAGCTTTTATACGAAGTACTGCTGCAGATGCCCGGCATAGACGGATGCGCTAAGCGCCTTCCTTCCGGAACCGTCAACGCCCTGCTGACCGGCATGACCACAGACACCAACAATTTCGCCAACTCCGTATGGCCGGGCACCCTCGCAATGGCGTCAGACCTTCTCGGTGCCGGCGCAGACCGGGACGGCATCCTTCTCCGCCTCTATTCCAGCGGCAGGGAGGAGCGCCTCCGCGCAATGGGAGATGTTCTGCTCAACCGCCTTGATGTAACGCCAGAGGGCGCCGCAATAGTAGTTCTCACCAAAGACATACTGGACGGCTATGCCCTGCTGGACGGAGAAACGGAAGGCTTCGTGAACATTCCGCTTGAGATTGCACAGGTGCGCCTGAGCATTTTCGCCAGGCAGGAAGACGACAGCCATTTCCGCGTTTCGCTCCGTTCCAAGGCCGGAACTTCCGCACGCAGCCTTGCAATGCAGGCTTTCCACGGCGGAGGCCACGAGCAGGCCGCCGGCGGACGCATCCTCATCCCTTCAGACATCCAGAATCCATCACAAGCCCGGGAGTTCGTGGCCGCAGCCGCGGCACGGTTCCTGCAGGCATCCTCCCCCGTCACAGACCAGAAATGAAAAAGACCCTCATCATATTATCCGCCCTCCTGTGCCTCGCGGCCTGCGGACGCACCGTCCCCACCGCCAAGCACGAAGCAGACAAACGCAGTTTCGACGCCTGGGCCACCGTTTACAAAGAGAAGCATCCCGAATACCTCTGGAAGCAGACCACCCTCGGTTCCTGGCTCCTGGAAGACGTCCCCGGCACCGGAGAACTGGTGACCGGCAACGAGGATACC
>JAGCCD010000147.1 GCA_017651785.1 Bacteroidales bacterium | reverse complement strand
TATCTTGCAGCCGTTGCGGAAGCCCGGGTCTATTGCCATGGTGCGCTTCTCTCCCACGGTGGCCTGCAGAAGCAGCTGGCGGAGGTTCTCTCCGAACACCTTGATGGATTCTATGTCGGCGCGTTCCTTTGCCTCCCGTATGACTTCCGATGTGATTGACGGTTCAAGCAGGCGCTTGAACGAATCGTCCACCGCCTCCTTTATCTGGTCTGCCAGCGCTCCGCCGGGGTAGCCCTGCTGCTGGCAGAAGTCGTAATAAATCTTTTTGCCGCAGTGCTCTGCATCCGTATCAAGGTCTACCGACAGGAAACCCTCGTTCTGCGCCCTCAGGATGGCGAGCAGATTGTGGGAGGGCATACGGTCCAGAGGCATCTTGAAGCCGAAGTATGAACGGTATTTTGCGGCGTCGGGGTTGTCTGCAGCGGCTTTTGTGGCTTTTGCCTCGAGCCTGCGCGTGCGGAAGACCGTCCGCAGGTCCTGGCGGATCTGTGCAGTCTCGCTCAGGCGCTCTGCAATTATGTCGCGGGCGCCGGCAAGCGCGGCTTCTGCGTCCTCTGCTCCGGGCTTGCCCTTAAGGGCGGGAGAGCCCTTTACGTAAGAGCGGGCGCTCTGGAGCGGATCCCGGGTGCGGAGGTTCCACATAAGGTCTGCAAGGGGCTCAAGGCCAAGCTCTTTGGCGGCAGTGGCACGGGTGCGGCGCTTGGGACGCCAGGGAAGGTAGATATCTTCCAGCTCTGTGGAGCTTACGCAGTTCTCTATCCTTTCCCGGAGGGTGTCGTCCAGCGCTCCGGCTTCTTCTATGGTCTTGAGAATCGTTTCCTTACGCTTCTCCATGTCCGTAAAGACATCCAGCCAGTGCTTTACCTCGGCTATGGTGGCGTCGTCCATACCGCCGGTCTTTTCCTTGCGGTAGCGGCTTATGAAGGGGATGGTATCGCCATCAGTAAACATGTCTGCGCAGTTTTCTATCTGCCAGACTTTGGCACCTACCGTCTGGGCGATGTGCCTGAGGTATATTTCTTTCATTTCGCTGCGAACTTGCGGAAGCGGAGCTTGATGACACCCCAGAACGCCTCTCCGAAGATGCTGCCGGACATTTTTGAGGTGCCCTCCTTGCGGTTGACAAAGATTACGGGGACCTCGGCTATCCGGAAGCCAAGTTTGTGGGCGGTGTACTTCATCTCTATCTGGAAGCCGTAGCCTTTCATCTGCACAGCATCCAGGTTAATTGTCTCCAGGACCTTGCGGCTGTAGCAGAGGAAGCCGGCGGTGCTGTCGTAGATCTTGAAGCCCAGCACTTTACGCACGTATACGGAGGCGAAGTAAGAGATGAGGATACGGCCTATGGGCCAGTTCACGACGCTCACTCCGTTGCAGTAGCGGGAGCCGATGGCAAGGTCTGCTCCGCCCGTGCAGGCGGCAAGGAGGCGCGGCAGGTCAGTCGGGGCGTGGGAGAAGTCTGCATCCATCTCGAATACGTAGTCGTAGCCACGCTCGAGAGCCCATTTGAATCCGGTAAGGTATGCGGTGCCAAGGCCCAGTTTGCCCTGTCGTTCAAGCAGATGCAGCCGCTCGGGGAACTCTGTCTGAAGGTTTTTGATGACATTGGCGGTTCCGTCGGGAGAGCCGTCGTCGATAATGAGTATCTCAAAACCCTCGGGCAGGGCGAATACGGCCCGCACTATCTTTTCCGCGTTCTCCACCTCGTTGTAGGTGGGAATGATTACCAGATTCTTCATAATGGGCAAATATAGCAATTTTCCTTAACCGCAGTAGAAATATTCGTCTACAAGACGCCTCATCAGGTCGGGGTCTTTGCGGGCGGCCTCGTGAAGGTCTGAGTCCTGGAAGCGGCGCAGGCCCTTGAGTATGCCGTCTATCATGCGGGGCTGGAAAACGCCGCGCGCTTCGAATACGCTGCGCAGGCGCTCAAGGCAGTCTGCAGACTCTGCGCAGCAGGTGGGCAGGCACGCCAGCGATGCGAGCCTGGCTGCATTCTCCGGCCTGTGGATGTCTGTATCAACATACTTGTCTGCGGCAATCCTGAGGGCTTCTTCCTCCGGGAGCTCCAAACCGTAACGTGCCGCTACACAGAGGCCTGCCATAAGCTGGTAAATGTCTGCCGAGCAGTCGGGGCAGCGCATCTCGAAGGTCTGCTTGCCGGTGGTGTCACGCTCTGTGGACTCTATCTGGGGGTTGGCGGCGGAGCACATATCCGTGCCGCTGGACCAGCCAAGTGGAACGCGTACAAGCGCGGAGCGGTTGCAGTCTCCCCAGCAGACGTTGGTGGGAGCCTCCTGATGGGGCACCAGCCTGAAGTATGAGGTGGGGTTCTTGTTGCCGAATGCGGTGATGGCGGGTGCCATCTCCAGAAGGCCTGCGATAGCCCTTTTTGCTATGTCTGACAAGCCGCCGCCGGGCGCAAGGGTTACGTTGCGGCCGTCTTTGAGAAGGCGCATATGGATGTGCATGCCGGAGCCGGCCTTGCCCACGGTAATCTTGGGAGCGAAAGACACGTCAAGTCCCCACTGCCAGGCAAGGTTGCGGATTACCCATTTGGCGAGAAGGAGCTGGTCTGCGGCGGTATCAAGCGGGCAGGGGAGGAATTCTATCTCGTTCTGCTCGTAGATTTTACCGTCCAGAGTGAAGTTGCCCACCTCGCTGTGGCCGTACTTTATCTGGCCGCCGGTCTTGGCCACGCGGTCCATGCATTCGCGGCGGAAATCGTTCAGCTTGGCGAAGGGCTCGCTCTCGTGATAGCCCCTCTGGTCTGTTGCGGGGAAGAGCTTTTCCGACTCTGTAATAACGTAGTACTCAAGCTCTCCCATAGCCTCGAAGGTGAGACCGGTGCTGCGGGTAAACTCGTCGGACGCGCGCATAAGGGTGGCATAAGGTGCGCAGCTGAAGGGCTTGCCGTTTCCGGTGAAGAAGCTGCAGAGGAAGCACAGGGTGGGTATGTCTGTAAACGGGTCTACGAAAGCGGTGCGATAGCGGGGAATGACGTACAGGTCGCTGTTGCCGGCCTCTATGAAGGAGGGGAACAGGCTGGAGCCGTCAACCCTTTCTCCCTCTACCAGGATGGTTTCTGCGTAGGCGAGGGAATTTATGGTAAAGTTGAGGGTCTTGACACGGCCGTCCTCGGCTGGGTACATAAAGTCGATCATGCGTATGTCGTTGTCGACTATGAAGTTAAGCATGTCCTGCCAGGTGAATTGCGAGGGGTCTTTCTGCAAGTAGGCCACCACCTCGTTAGGGTTGAGCTGAAGGTTTTTGTCCATTGGTTTAGAGTGTGTATATGAGTTCTTTGAATTCTCTCATGCCGGCGGTGGCCACTTTGTTTATGAAAGTGACGCCCGGAATGCGGAAGCGGGAGAGACTCTGGTCCGGATCTATGAGCACGATTTTGCAGCCCTCCGGCGCAAAGTTGTACAGGCTTGCCGCGGGGTATACCTGAAGGGAGGTGCCCACAATGAGGAGTATGTCTGCCACGCTCACCAGCGCAGCCGCCTTCTCAAGGTTGGGAACGGCCTCGCCGAACCATACGATGTGGGGGCGGAGCTGCTTGCCGTGGCGCCCCCCGGTCTCTCCCATTTCTACGGGGCGGTAGCCTATGTCCTGGACGTACTTTTCAGAGAAGCCGTCGGCGTCTGTGTAGCAGTCTTCGGGGCGCACCTTTGTGAGCTCGCCGTGAAGGTGCAGCACGCGGGTGCTGCCTGCGCGTTCATGAAGGTTGTCTACGTTTTGGGTGACTACGCAGACATTGAAGTCTTTTTCCAGCTCCGCCAGGATGAGGTGGGCCTCGTTTGGCTCAACTTCTTTGAGCTGGGCCCTGCGTTCGTTGTAGAAGCGCTGGACCTTTGCCGGATTGCGCCGCCAGCCCTCGGGCGTGCAGATTTCTTCTACGGGGACATTGTCCCACAGGCCGTTACCTCCTCTGAATGTGGATATACCGCTCTCTGCGCTTATTCCGGAGCCGCTGAGAACAACAAGATTTTTTTTCTTCATGACCCCCAAAGATACTCACAATATTTGTTTGATTGAAATATTTGACTTAATATTGCAGCGGATAATCCACATAGGAATGAACACAGACAATAAAAAGAGACACGTCATAAGCCAGGAAAACCTTCCTGCAGACATCGCCGCTTTGTTCAACGAAAAGTATCCCAAGGGCTTCTCAGACTTCCTGCCCGACCTGGTAAAGTACTCACCCGGCGTGAACCCCCGCACCGGCAGGCAGATAGATCCGTTCTATGCCGTCACGCTGGAGACAGACACAGACATCTACCTCATCAAGATCAAGGTTGACGTGGACAACCCCGAAGATGTGGAACGCTGGCTTGAAGGAGAAGAAGAAGCAGAGACTGAAGAAGTAGCCGGAACCGCCGGCACTCCCGACACCGGAGACACCCTTCCCGACGACAACATCAGCCAGTACGGGGATGACGACTCCGCAGACTCATAAGAGCCCCGGGTCCAGAAGCCCCGAGCGTAACCGGCTGCTGCTGTTGAGTTTCCTCACCGGCGTGGCCTCGGGACTAGCCGCGGTGCTGCTTGTAAGCGGCATAGAGGGCATCAGGCACCTGGTAAACAGTACCTTCGCCCTCAAGTATCACCTGCAATACCTCATCCTCCCGGGAGTGGGCATGCTGCTGTCGCTCCTGCTCATAAAGTACGTCATAAAAGACAATATCAGTCACGGCGTAACCAAGGTCCTGCTTGCCGTAAGCCGCGGAGAATCAAAGATAAAGCCCCATAACACCTGGTCGTCTCTGGCCACCTCCGCCATCACCATAGGCCTTGGCGGCTCCGTGGGCGCAGAGGCTCCCATAGTCTATACCGGCGCAGCCATAGGCAGCAACCTCGGCCGCTGGGGCGGTATGTCTTACCGCAACGTCACCATACTACTTGGCTGCGGGGCGGCCGGTGCAATCGCCGGCATCTTCAAGGCTCCGCTTGCCGGAGTGCTCTTTACGATGGAGATACTCCTTTTCAACATCTCCCTCTCGTCCATGCTGCCGCTGCTCATATCCACTGTATCGGCAACGGTCATCGCATATATTTTCCGCGGGCAAACGCCCCTTTTCGCCTGCACCCTCACGCCCTTTTCTATGGGGAATATCCCATTCTACATCATTATGGGCGCGCTTCTGGGGCTGGGCTCGCTGTATTTCACCAACGGAACTCTGTGGCTTGAGGACAAACTTTCCAAAATAGGCAACTCGTACCTGCGCTGGGGCATTTGTGCCGTGGCCCTGGGCCTTATGATATTCCTTTTCCCTCAGCTGTACGGCGAAGGTTACGATGTGGTGGGCGATTTGCTCAGCGGCAGGGAAATAGAGTCCGAGGGCTCGTCCATGCTGTCGTTCCTGCTGCGGTCTGCCTGGGGCATTCCGGTGTTCTTTGCGCTGGTGTTCGCCGTCAAGGTGCTGGCGATGACTGCAACCAACGCTGGCGGCGGCAATGGCGGAACCTTCGGCCCCACGCTGTTCTGCGGGGCCATCGCAGGTTTCGTCATCGCCCGCAT
>JAGCCD010000146.1 GCA_017651785.1 Bacteroidales bacterium | reverse complement strand
GGCTTCCCCACCATCTTCAGCGACGGCACGTTCTCTAACCCGCGCGTGGGTTCCAACCCCTACAATATGATTAACAACCAGGGCTACAGGACCAGCAATACCAACAACGCCCAGTCCACCGTAGCCCTCACCCAGGACTTCTCCAACATAATCACAGAGGGTCTCAAGGCCAAGATCCAGGTGTCCTGGGACGCCCGCAACACATCCACCGCGAACTGCACCATAATCCCCCGCCTGTTCTACACCGAGGGAAGGGACGCGGACGGCAACCTGATCTATCAGGCGCAGAACAATCCTGAAGGATACATCACCCTGTCCGCCGCGGGCAACTCCGGACAGACGGTACTCAACCTCGAGGCCTCCGCACTGTATGAACGCACCTTCGCTTCGGCGCACAGGGTAAGCGGTATGTTTATGTACTACCTGAGGGAGCGCAGCAACACCTCTCCGGGCAGCTACTGGGACAGCTTCCCGTACAAGAGCCTCGGTATTGCAGGACGCGCAACTTATTCATACGTAGACCGTTACTTTGCCGAGTTCAACTTCGGTTACAACGGATCTGAGAACTTCTCCCCCGGCCACCGCTTCGGCTTCTTCCCTTCCGGAGCCTTGGGATGGATAGTCTCCAACGAGAAGTTCTGGGAGCCTCTCAAGGACGCCGTGAGCCTGCTCAAGTTCAAAGTCTCAATAGGCAAGGTGGGAAGTGACCAGATAGGCGGAAGCCGCCGCTTCGGTTACAATACCACGATGAACACCAGCGCCGCGGGCTTCTCCTGGGGCTCCGTCTCTCCCGGCTACGTGAGCGGTATCTCCACCGGCGAGATAGGCAACCCCGCCATCGAGTGGGAAACGATCACCAAGCGCAACGCCGGCGTAGAGATCAACTTCCTGCGCGATGCCGTAAAGTTCCAGTTCGACTACTTCCGCGACAACCGCGACGGCATCTTCATCCGGCGCGAATCCCTTCCCAGCGTGGTGGGCGTGAATGTCCAGCAGTACGTCAACATAGGCCGGATGCTCAACCAGGGCTTCGATATGTCCCTTCAGGGAGACCATTCGTTCGCCGGCGGCCTTTCAGTGAGCGCTCGCGCCAACTTCACTTTCTGCCGCAACCGCATCCTCTACGACGACAAGCCCAGCCAGGTGTGGCCGTATATGAACACGGCGGGCTTTGCAAGCGGCCAGCAGCGCGGCCTCATAGCCGAAGGTCTGTTTATGAGCCAGGAAGAGATAGACACCTGGCCGCTCCAGACTTTCGGAACCGTGCGTCCCGGAGACATCAAGTACCGTGACATAAACGGAGACTGCCAGATAGATGCTCAGGACTATGTCGCCATAGGCTACACCACTATGCCGGAGATAAACTACGGATTCGGCCTGAGCCTCAATTACAAGGGCTTCGACGCATCCGTATTCTTCAGCGGAGTGGCCAACGTTACACGCATCATCGGAGGCAACAACCTCTACGGCGGCGCCGCATCCAACGCCCTGGTGCAGGGTCAGATATTCGCGGACGTAACGCAGAAGAGCTGGTCCGTCACCCATCAGAGCGACGCAGAATATCCCCGCTTCGCGCTCGCCGTGCCCTCAAACAACCAGGTTCCTTCCACCTACTGGCAGAAGGATATGAGCTTCCTGCGTCTCAAGAATGCCGAAATAGGCTACACCATTCCCAAGAAAGCGCTCAAACAGCTCAACCTGTCCGCCGTGCGCGTATTCGTGCAGGGCGTGAACCTTCTCACCTTCTCCAAGTTCAAGCTGTGGGATCCGGAACTCAGTTCCTCCTACGGTAACGTCTACCCTCTCACGAGGAATGTCAGTATGGGCTTCAACATCAACTTCTAACAAGGCATGGATATGAAAAAGTTACTTATAGCTCTGGCATCCATCGCTCTGGGACTTGCATCCACGGGATGCGATTCATACTTCGACATCAATCTAAAAGACCAGCCCACGCTGGACGATACGATGAGCCGCATAGCTGCCACCAGGCGCTATCTCGCCCACCTGTACTCATATATCCCTTACGACGAGCGCATTCGCGAAGACGACGGCGGAACCGTTGGCCGCTCCGACGAAATGCTCATGGGCTCCTCCCAGTACGAGACCTACTGGTACTACGTACGCCGCGGCGACTATTCCTCCGTGTACAACCTTGGCAAGGTTTCCATCAGCAACAGCTGGAGCAAATACTACATCGCCATCAACCAATGCACCACTTTCATAGAGAATGTGAAGGCAGAGGGCGTATCCGCAGGCGAGAGCAGCCTCCGCACAGTAATGGAAGCGGAAGCCAGGGCCCTGCGCGCCTACTATTACTTCATCCTGCTGCGCCAGTACGGTCCCGTGGTGATATGGGGCGACAAGCCGGCGGACATGAACGTAGACCCGTCCACCCTCGACCGCAACACCCTTCAGGAAAACCTTGACTTCATTACCGGAGAGCTAAGGAAGGCCATAGAAGTGCTGCCCGTGTCGCTTGCCGACATTCAGCAGCCGCTCACCTCAAACATGGGCCGCATCAACAAAGGAGCCGCAATGGCCATTCTCTCACGCGTGCTGCAGTATGCCGCATCCCCTCTTTACAACGGGCAGAACGGCACGGGAATCTATAACTCCCTCACCAACAGCAAGGGAGAGAAGCTCTTCCCCGACTACAGCGCAGACAGATGGACAGAGGCCGCTGCCGCCGCAAAGGCTGTAATAGACCTCGGAATCTATCAGCTTGTCACAGAGTCGAACAAGTCGCGTACAGATTTCCAGAATGCCCAGGGCTCCTGGCAGAACGTATGGTTCCAGAGCTGGGAGAGCAATCCAGAGACCATCTGGGGCTGGTGGTACCGCACCCAGGACGACGGTTACCTTGGCTCCGTGGGAGTGCAGATAGGATACTCCGCCCCGCGCATCATATCGCTGGAGGGCTATTCCCTGCTCACCCCTTCTCTCAAGCTCGTAGACGCCTATCCCATGTGGGAGACCGGACGTTACCCTGTGCTTGGCTACGCAAAGAGCAACGGTCTGCTGGACTATTCCAGGCCGATAATCGACCCTGCTTCCGGCTACAGGAACGAAGGCTTTACGGAGAATTACGTACAGCCGCTGGATTTCGAGCTGTACAAGAACGGCAAGTATCCTTCCTGGGCAAAGCCCATCAAGGCACACAACAGCACCATAGGCCGCGACCCAAGGTACTACGCATGCCTTGTTCCCAACGGCTACTGGTGGCCATCTGAGAGCACCCACGCAGGGCCCGCAATGCTCTTCACCTGCTACAACTCAGACGAGGCCACGGTAAAGTGGATGTCAGAGGGCCAGGTGAACAGGGTTGGTTATTCATGGCGCAGGCTGTATAAGGCAAACAACCCCCTGCACGTGTCAAGCGACTATAATTCAATCCGTTACGTCTATCCTGCCTTCAGACTTGCAGAAATATACTTCAACTATGCCGAGGCCTGCAACGAGATGCCTCAGCGCAACGCAGCAGAGGCCATCAGGTACCTGGACCTCATCCGTGCCAGAAGCGGCCTGCCCGGCATACGGGACGCCTATCCCGAGATTGACTTCGAAAATGCCGACGGAACCACCACCATTGCCGGCATAACCCGCACGGGCAGGGAATGGCTGCGCTGGTTCATACTCCACGAAAAGATGGTGGAGATGTGTTTCGAAGGCCAGCGCCACTACGACTGCAACCGCTGGATGAGGGCCGAAGAAGAGTACAACACAGAGAACTGGACTCTCCATGTAAAGGCCGTCACCTACGAAGAATCATACGAGCGCGTCAACGACGACTACATGGGAGGCCGATCCCGCTTCCAGAGCCGGGACTATCTCTTCCCCTTCAG
>JAGCCD010000017.1 GCA_017651785.1 Bacteroidales bacterium | reverse complement strand
TCCTGCGCTTCCAGCCCAGCGACCGCTACAGCACCTACTACGCTTGGAACATCCTCGAAGACCTGGCAGAGGACATACCTCACAGCCTGATCTCCTACAGATAGCCATTCTAAACAATAATAACTACCACAGCAATATCTAGCCCGGGTGCCGCTCATCGAGCGGCACCCGTCCGTTTTATGAAGAAAATCACTATATTTGTGAAAACCTCATAGTTATATGGCATCTATCTTAGATCTCATCTCGGGCCAGGTGAACGCCGTGGCCGGCAATGCGAAGATTCCCGCAAACCTTAAGGATCAGGTACTCGGAGGCCTTTCCAACTCCGTTCTCGGCAGCCTTACCCAGACTGTGGCACAGCCCGGCGGCGTAGACCAGATCAAGGATCTTGTAACCGGAAAAGTAAAGGCGGCAAGCTCTCCCGTAACAGCTCTTGCAAGCAGTATGTTCAATGCAGACGTGCTGCAGAATCTTAACCTCGGCAAGGCGGGCAATTCCCTCAAGAACCTGGTACCCAAAGTGATGGCCAGTCTTGGCAACATCATCAAAGACCAGGACGGTGACGGCGACATAGACTTCAACGACCTCATCGCCACCCTGCAGGGCGGTAACGCAGGCGGCATCCTGGGCGCGGCCAAGAGTATCCTTGGCGGTATTCTGGGCGGTAAGTAGTTACCAGCTTACAAGCTTCACTCCCTCCAGATTCAAAAGATCCGGAGAGGAGAGGCTTGCGGCCGTTTCTGTATAGAATATCGTGGCGTTCTTCACGCTTATGTCGTGAATTGACTCCGCAGTGCCCTGGGCGCTCACCCCTATGCGGGCGTCGCGGCAAACCAGGCCGTCTATGCTTATGTCGCAGAACTCGGGCATAAACTCCTGAGTCTGGGCCTTTGAGCCGCTTTCTCCCACAGAGACGTTTACATACTCTGTCTCAAAGACAATGGCCTGGTCGCGTATATCGCTCATATACACGTTATTGATGCGTATGCGCGAGGTTTTGCCGCCGCGGCCGGGCGCGCTCTTGAAGCGCAGGCCGGTATCGGTCCCGCTGAATGTGTTGTCTTTCACAACAACATCGCTTATGCCACCGGAGAACTCGGAGCCGATTACAAATCCGCCGTGCGCGTGGAAGACGGTATTGCCGCAAATCAGCACCCGCGCGGTGGGACCGTCCTTCAGGGCGTCCTGCCCGCCTCCGGCCTTGAGGCAGATGCCGTCGTCACCCACATCGACGGTGCAATCTGCTATCAGAACGTCAGTGCTCTGCATAAGGTCTATGCCGTCGCCGTTCTGCGCATTCCAGGGACACCGAACCGTAACTCCCACAATGGCAACGTGTCTGCATCTCTGTGGCACCAGGTGGAACTTGGGGGAGTTCTGTATTGTGACGCCGCTTACCAGCACCCGCGTGCAGTCTGTAAGGCGCACCAGGTGCGTGCGCATGCGCTCCTGCTCCTTGTATGAAGGGGCGATGTCGGGCAGGTGCCTGAGGCCAAACGGATACCACAGGGTGCCGTCCTCTGCCTGCGTGCCGCCCATTCGCTGGTAGTCCTTCCACTCCACGTCGCTCACCTTGCTCCTCTTAACGCCGCGCCACCATTCGCCGTTGCCGTCTATAATACCATCTCCGGTGATGCTCACGTCCGTGCGCTTGCTGGCGGTAATTCCGGGTGTAACCTTGCCGTCTTGCCGCAGGAACTGCGTCTTGTCCGGCGACATGAGCACCAGCGCGCCCTTCTCAAGATGCAGGTCGATATGGTCTTTCAGGACGATGGGTCCCGTAAGCCACACGCCAGGGGGCACGACCAAGTGGCCGCCGCCCAGCTTTTCCAGGGCCGATATTGCCTTGCGGAAGGCCTCAGTGTTGAGCGTGATACCATCGGCTACGCCGCCATAGTCGCTCAAATTCACCGTATTGGCTGGGATAATCGGAGCGTCGGGAGCCTTGAGTTCCAGCGGCAGGTTGGAGTAGTAGATGTTGTATTCACTGCTGCCGGAAGCTACGCTGTGGGACACACTTGCGCAGCCGGTAAGCAGCAGTGCCGCGAAAAGAATCTTATTCCACATTGAAACTAGTTGCTATATCTGTCATCTCGTTCAGGGCCTTGTCGTTGTTGGCCTCGTACTTGAGCCGGATCTCGTAATTGCGAAGGACGGTGATAGAAATGCGGCCGGCGAAGGGGTCCTCTTCATATGAGCCTTTATACCGGATCAGGACGCCGGGAGAGCTGCTCTCGGGGCTGGACAGGAGCGATACGCTTTCCGCGTCCACATCTTTTTCCTCGTCGTCTACGTCGAGCATCAGCAGGTCCAGCGCGTCCTGTTCTATGCTTTCCTGTATTTCGCTGCGTTCCATTTCCCCAAGGAGGTTTACTTCATGGTTGACGATGTGCACTATCATGAAGTTGTCGTCGTCCTTGAAAACGGTAAGGAAGGCGCGGGAGTCGTCCACATCCTCGTCATCTACCGTGTAGCCGGCGGGATAGGTGAAAGTAAGGTCCTTATAGGTGTAAGTATTGGGCTCCGATGTGCACGCGGCAAGGAGCAGTAAGGCTGATGCGGCCAGAAAGAAAAGTCTTTTCATATTGGGAGCGATTTTCCCAAAAGTATGAATTATCTTTTGAAAATCAAAGCTGAGGAGAGCTGAACCCCAGTTTCTCAAGGCCATTTGCCACATCGGGGTGCTTCATGAAGCAGTTCCAAAGGAGGCCTGAGCGGTAGTTCTCTATCATCACGGCGATGGGGCCCTGGTCTATTGCGATGTAGGACGAGGCGAACCAGATGGAACCGGGGCAGAAGGCGTCGTGGAATCCGTACTCGCCCCAGAGACGGTCGCCGTAAACGTAGTAGAACTCCTTCATGGCGGCTATGCTCTCGTCAGGGGTGTATGGCATTGATGCAAGTGCGGCGGTGGGGGCGATTACGCCCTTGTCGTTGGTAGGAGAAGACGCCGCATAGCCCTTGGGAATGTCGCTGGCGGTGAGTCCCCAGCACTGCGCGGAGTATCCGTTGCCCTTGGGGTTGGCGGCGCAATATGCGTGATTTATGCGGGCGTGGGCAACATTCTGCTCCCAATAATCCGCGTAAGTGTCTTTGAGACCGCGCGGGTCAAGGCCCAGGAAAGAATAGTGGGCGAAGAACATTGGGCCTCCCAGGTCGCTGCCCAGGGGGAGCGTTATGTCGTAGAACTTGCGTCCGTTCTTTATGCCGCCGTTACGCGCCCAGCCCTTGTGGTAGGCGCTTGCCGGCACCGTATGGGTGGGAGATGCCGCCGCGAGCACATAGCATATCAGAGCCTCGTTCCAGCCGCTTATCTGCATATTCATCACCCAGTCGCTGTAGGGCGACCAGTGCCAGTAGAGGACGTCCTGTCCGCCGCGGGTATACCAGTCCCACTCCACATCGCGCCATATGGCGTCTATGCCGCTGCGGATGTCTTCCTCTTCCGGACGGTCGAAGTAACCGGCGGCCGCCAGCAGGCCCTGGATAAGGAATCCGGTCTCTACCAGGTCTCCGCCGTTGTCGTTGGCGCTGAAGGGGATTACGGCGCCTGAGGTGCCGTTGAGCCAGTGCGGGAAGGCTCCGTGGAAGCGGTCTGCCTTGGTGCTCAGGAAGTCTACGATGGTGCGCATACGCTCTGCCGCTTCTGCGCGGGTTATGAAACCGCGCTCAACGGCCATAGGTATGGTCATTATGCCGAATCCGGAGCCGCCGGAGGTGACGGTTTCTCCGGAGCCCAGCCTTTCGCGGGCAAGTCCGCTCACCGGGTGCGCATAGTCCCAGAAGTACTTGAAGGTCTGCTTCTGCACGAGCGTAAGGAGCTCCTCATCGCCTATGCGGGGAAATTTGTCTGAGCGGTCGTAAGCCGTTGTGAATGAGATAGAAAACCCTTCTATGAGGTTCACGCCGAATGCCTCCCCGGCAGGAATCTCAAACTGGTATTTTGTTGCGGGCGAGAGTTCCGCCGCCGGACGGAACGTAATGACGGCCGGGTCTGCGGGGTCTGCTTCCCCTTTAAGCTCTCCGCCGGAAAACGCAATATTGGAGGGCTCAAGGGACACGGCGCGGGAGAACTCGACGCGT
>JAGCCD010000002.1 GCA_017651785.1 Bacteroidales bacterium | reverse complement strand
CGCACGTCGGCCTTGTCTATGCCCATTCCGAAGGCGTTGGTGCACACCATCACCCTTATCTGACCGTTTTTCCAGTCCTCCTGGCGCTCGGAGCGGGATTCGGGGCCCAGGCCGGCGTGGTAGAAGGACGCGTTTATGCCGTTGTCCCGTAGCAGCGCCGCCACTTCTTCGCACCTCTTGCGGTTGCGAAGGTACACTATTCCGCTGCCGTTCACGCCTTTGCAGATATCGAGCAGCTGGCCCGCCTTATCCTGCACCTCGCGTACGATGTAGGTGAGGTTGGGGCGCTCGAAGCCGGCGCGCAGCAGGGTGAAGGAGGGATTTTCCAGGTCTGGCGAGAGGCGCTTCATTATGTCCTGCGCCACTGCCGGGGTTGCCGTTGCGGTGAGGGCGATTACGGGGGCTTCTGTGTTCTGCCGGAGGGCGCCTATCTGCAGGTAGTCGGGCCTGAAGTCGTAGCCCCATTGGGAGATGCAGTGGGCCTCGTCTACCACTATGTAGCTGATACTGAGCACGCTGAGGTACGAGCGGAAGAGCTGTGTGCCAAGGCGCTCGGGGCTCACATAAAGGAACTTGTAGCTGCCGTAAGCGGCGTTGTTCAGGGCTATGTCCACTTCTCTGCGCGACATGCCGGCGTGCACGGCGATGGCCTTGATGCCGCGTGATTCCAGGTTCTGCACCTGGTCTTTCATCAGGGCGATGAGGGGAGTAATCACAAGCGCCAGGCCGTCCTTCATAAGGGCGGGCACCTGGAAGCATACCGACTTGCCGCCGCCGGTGGGGAGGATGGCAAGGACGTCTTTCCCTTCCAGTGCCGCGGCGATGATTTCCCGCTGCATCGGTCGGAAGGAGTCGTAACCCCAGTAGCGCTTGAGAACTTGCTCGGGGGTCATGCCAGGATTATGAAGACGCAGGGGCGCTTGCCTATGGTAACGGGCTCCTTGCGCCACTGAGCTACGGTTTTTGTGCCGATGAAGGCTGTGGGAAGGGTGAGGTCTGCCGCAACTGTGAGACGGGTTGAGGGTTGCAGCAGCTGCAGAAGGTCTTTGAGCAGCGAGTCGTTGCGGTAGGGCGTCTCTATGAACAGCTGGCTCTGGCTGAGTTGCTTTGACAGGCGCTCGATCTCTTTTACGGCGGTTTTGCGCTCGTCTGTCTTTGCCGGGAGGTAGCCCCGGAACGCGAAGCTCTGGCCGTTGAGGCCGGAGGCCATAAGGGCCAGCATGAGCGACGACGGCCCGGTGAGGGGCACCACTTCTATATTGTTCCGGTGGCAGAGGGCCACCAGAGCAGCGCCGGGGTCGGCAACGGCGGGCAGGCCGGCCTCTGATATGAGGCCGACGTCTCCTTTGCAGAAAAGAGCTATGAGCGCCTCTACCTCCTGCGGGTTCGTGTGCTCGTTGAGCGTGTGGAACTCCAGTTCGTCGATGTGCCCCTTGAGCCCTGCGGCAGACAGGAACCTGCGCGCAGTTCGCACTTCCTCTACGACAAAGCACTTCAGGGACCTTGCGGTTTCCAGCACCCTGGCCGGCAGAACCTCCGCAGGATCGTACTCGCCCAGAGGCGAGGGAATGAGGTACAGCTTCCCCGGCATATCGGCTATCTCACAACCTGGGTGAACTCGGGAGCCTGTCCGTCAAGAGCGAGAACATATACCTGGAACTTGTTTGCAGGCATCTGGGGCACGTCTTCGCGGGGAAGGTCAAGGGCGGTGAACAGGTACTCCGTTCCTCCGGGGACCTTGCGGGAGGCGACTTCTGTGGCTTTTGCGTGGATCATGGGGTAATCCCCGACCGCTTCGTCGAATATGGCCGCCTCTTCCTCGCCCGCTTCGTGTGGGGCGGGGAACTCTTCTAACTGTTCCACTTCACCCTCTATGAATCCGTTTTCTTTGAGGAACCGGTCTATCTCCTGAGGCGCCGCAGCGATTCTTGCCGCGCGTACGCCGTATCCGGGCAGGATCTCGGCATCCGGGAACTTTGCGGCAAGGTCCTTGGTGCTGCTTGCAAGCCCTCCGCTTCCGAAAGTGCAGAAAGGCACCACCTTCTTGCCATTAAGGTTGATGTCGTTCAGCAGAGATGCCACAGGCAGGGCATACGTGCCGAACCACACCGGGTATCCGAGGAAAATGACATCGTATGCCGCAACGTCGTGCGACAGCGGCTGAACCCTTGGTGCAATCTCGAGCTCCCTCTCACGGCGGCTTCTCTCTATGACCTCCTGATAGGTATCGCCATAAGGCTCTACGGGAAGAATCTCCTCGATATCGGCCCCGAGCCTGTTTGCGAACTCTTCTGCAACCGCTTTTGTGTTGGCAGAATGTGAATAATACAGAACCAGCACCTTCGGCGCCTGGTTATTTGTGTTGCAGGAACTTGCGATGCCGAGCGTCGCCAGCATGGGCATCAGCCATTTGATATACCTTGTCATAGCGTCTTTGTGTTAGTATTCGTAAAGGTAGTCATTTTTTAGAAACTTTAGAACCGGGCCCGCCCTCCGGCCGCATTGTCCCCCTGCTGGCCCCGGGCTCACATCCCCGTTCCTCCCGCCCCGTCTCCATCCCGCCGCGCTCCCGCCCCTCCCACATCCCACCGCGCTCCCACTTTCTCCCCTTAGCCTCAGTCTTACCGCCTATAGCCCCCACCGCAAGCCAGAAATTTGCGTGCGCGGGCCCGTGGTTGGCTCTGGCGGGCCCGGTTGGTGGCGTTTCTCTCGTTCCGGGCCCAGAGTTGTCTTTTGTAGGCCCGGCTGGCGGTGTTTCTCTCGCTGTGGGCCCGCGGTTGTCTTTGGTGGGCCCGGCTGGTGGCGTTTCTCTCGCTGCGGGCCCAGGGTTGGCTTAGGCGGGCCCGGAAATAGGGGAGGGCTTGGGGGGATTCAGTATTTTTGGGGGAATAGTGAGTCTACAATTGCGGCGTCGAGTCGTAACATT
>JAGCCD010000145.1 GCA_017651785.1 Bacteroidales bacterium | reverse complement strand
CGTCTGAAAGAGAGCGCACACCGCTTGCCGAAATGCTGATACTCAGACCGTTACGCGATGGCTGAAGATCAAGGTCTACCCTGCTGTAGCCGAACTCCTTAGCTGCGGCAACAACTCCCTGCCAAAGCTCGTTGATTGTGCTGAAGCCCAGTTTTGCGGAAATGCCGAGCTTTACGCTGAGCGTGCGCGGCGATGCCAGGCTGCCGTACAACTCCCCCGTTGCCAGCGCTACCGCTTTATAACCGAGGTGTTTGACGGGGAAATATATCAGGCTGAAGTCTATGCCCTCCAGAAGCATGCGGGAGGCCGTTACTACGCTCTCCCCCGCCGCCGGCACAAAGGCGCACTCCTTGAAGGGCTCGAATCCCGATCCTTCGAAAAGTTGCCGGATGGCGTCTACCCGGCCGGTGTTTTCAAATTCCTGCATCACGCAAATGTATAAAAAATCGGCGATTCCGTCAACGGACGCTCCTATAATTTTGCTCCCGCCTCTTTGAGCAGTCGGGCAGCAAATTCCCGGCTGCGCACCTGCGGGTGTGGAATGGTGAGCTCCTGAGTGCTGAGCGTAATATCTCCGTATAACAGTATGTCTATGTCGATAATCCTGTTGTGATATACCCTCTCCCCTGCTGCATTGTACTCCGGAACGTCTTTTCTGCCCATCGAGCGTTCTATGCGTTTGCAGATCCGCAGAATGGTCTCCGGCTTGCGGGCGCTTGAATACACGACCACGGCGTTCAGGAAGTCGGGGCCCTGAAAGCCGCATGCCGCTGTTTCAATAATTGCGGTAGTGCGCAGTCTCCTTCCGCAAAAAGCCTTGTCCAGGGCCTCCAGAGCCCGATTTATGTTGGACTCGCGGTCTCCCAGGTTGGTTCCTAGCAGAAGGTAGAGTTCTTTCATCAGTCGATGTCCATTCCCAGGGCTATGCGGGCCTCGTCGCTCAGCATGCTCTGGTCCCAAACAGGGTCGAACGTGAGTTCTATGTGGCAGTCTTTCACGCCCGGGGTTTGTTCTACGTTGTGCTGAACTTCCGCTATTACCTCGTCTGCCATCGGACAGTTGGGGGCAGTGAATGTCATCTTTATAAACACCTGATGCTCAGGGTTTATGTTGAGTTCGTAGATGAGGCCGAGGTCGTATATGTTTACTGGGATTTCGGGGTCGTAAACCTGCTTGAGAGAGAGGATAACCGCGTCGTAAAAAGGTGCGAGCTCCTTTACAGCCTCCGGAGTAAGTACAGTGTCAGCCATTTTCCTGAGCTTTTTTGCGTATTGTCTCTATCATCGATGCAAGTCCGCCGGCACGGGTGGGGGAGAGGTTCTCCTTGAGGCCGAGTGTGTCCAGAAAGGAGAAATCGTCTTCCAGAATCTCCTGCGGCGTGCAGCCGGAATAAACGTTCACCAGCAGGCTTATGATGCCGCGGGTGATGAGGGCGTCGCTGTCTGCGGAGAAGACGAGCCGGCCCCCGTTCTTTTCGGTATCTAGCCAAACCCTTGACTGACAGCCTTTTATAAGGCGGTCTTCTGTCTTTTTCCCTTCCGGTAGGCCGCATAGCGACTTGCCCAGTTCGATGAGATATTCGTATTTGTCGAGCCAGTCTTCGTAGATTGCGAAATCCTCTACCACCTGCTCCTGTCTTTCCTTAAGTGTCATTTGAGCATCTTTATTGCTTTGCGGAGCGAAGATACGAAATATTCCGCCTCCTGCATTGTGTTGTACGGCGCAAATGATGCACGAAGCATGCCAGTAACGCCCATCCGGTCCATAAGCGGCTCTGCGCACATCTGCCCGGAGCGCAGAGCTATTCCCATTTTGTCCAGGATAAGGGCGAGATCTTCGTGGTGGGCGCCTTCTACGGAGAACGAAAACACCGGAACCTTTAGCTTGATGTTGTCTGTGACGCCGAAGAGCCTGATACCGGGTTCGCTGCTTAGAGTGCGGTAGACATAATCTTTAACTTCTTCGCTCTCAGGCATTTGCCTCATAATGTCAATAGCGGGGGAGAGGGTGGGAGTGCCTGAGATGTTCTGTGTTCCCGCCTCGAATTTCTGTGGGACGCGGGCCCAGGTGCTGCCCTGCCACTTTACCGTTTCTATCATTTCTCCACCACCGAACAATGGCGGCATTTTATCAAGCAATTCCTTGCGGCCCCATAGCACGCCGGTGCCGGGTGCGGCATACATCTTGTGCCCGGAAAATGAGTAGAAATCACAACCAAGTGCCTGAACGTCAACCCTTTGATGAACTATTCCCTGTGCGCCGTCAACTACGGTAAGCACTCCGTTCCTTCCGCAGATTTCTGCTATTTCCTGTATTGGGTTCACTAAACCCAGGACGTTTGATACGTGTGCTATCGCCAATATCTTTGTCTTTGGGGTGATGAGGCTTTGCAGCAGGTCTGTTCTTACGGATCCGCTTTGGTCTACGGGCAGCCTTTTAAGGGTTGCCTCTTTTCTGCCGCACAGCATCTGCCAGGGGACAAGGTTGGAGTGGTGCTCCGCTTCGCTAACTATGATTTCGTCTCCTTTGCCGATAAGCATTTCTCCCAGCGACCATGCGGTGAGGTTTAGTGAATGCGTTGCGCCCGATGTGAAGACAACCTCTTTATAATCAGCGGCATTGATGAATTCTGCCACCTTCTTGCGAGTGTCTTCGTACTCTTGTGTTGCCTCTGTGGCGACGCGGTGCACGGCGCGGTGCAGGTTTGCCGTTTTTTGCGCCGATATCTCTGTCCACTTGTCTATTGTCTCTTGGGGACGCAGTGACGTTGCCGCATTATCCAGGTAGATGAGCGGCTTGCCGTATACTGTCCGTTGTAGCTGCGGAAAGTGTTGTCTAAGCTCTGTGGTCGTCATACTTTTGTGAGGCCAAGACCGGGTGTGTCCGGAAGTGTCATAAGGCCGTCCCGCACCGTCATGCCTCTAAATAAGTCATTGGTTATCAAAAGGTTGCCATCTATGTCGCAAAAGTCGGCAGCAGGGGAGAGGTGTGCTGCAGCAGTGCAGGCACACGACGTTTCCGTCATACATCCCAGCATTACTTTCATACCTTCCGCCCTTGCGTACGCTATCATTTTGCGAGCCTCCAGCAGCCCT
>JAGCCD010000016.1 GCA_017651785.1 Bacteroidales bacterium | reverse complement strand
TGCTTCCTTAGCTCAGTTGGTAGAGCACCTGACTCTTAATCAGGGTGTCTAGGGTTCGAGCCCCTAAGGGAGCACTTTTTTTTGAGGGCATAGCTCAGTTGGTTTAGAGCGCTTGCTTGACAGGCAAGAGGTCGACAGTTCAAATCTGTCTGTTCTCACAAAAATACGACAGGCACCTGGCCTGTCGTATTTGTTTTGTGAGAACTGTTTAACCCCCGCTGCTGCGCAGCTGCCCCCAGGGGCATGAGGGGCGATCCCCTCAAACACCCCCTATCTTTTTAAAGCCTCCCATCGTTTTTACAGGGCTCTTATCTTTTTTTTTAATACTTTTGCAATATGAAAGAGATGATTTCCCCGAGATTGAGGGCGCTGTCGCCTTCGGCAACTTTTGAGATGGCGCGCAGGAGCGCGGAACTGGCAGCTCAGGGAGTGGACGTGGTGAACATGTCGGTAGGGGAGCCGGATTTCAAGACTCCCGGGCATATAAGCGAGGCCGCGGTTTCCGCAATCGATTCCGGATACACAAAGTATTCACCGGTATCTGGCTACACCTCCCTTAAGGAGGCTGTCTGCCATAAGCTCCTCTCAGAAAACGGACTCAGCTATTCTCCCTCCCAGATCGTCATCTCATCTGGTGCCAAGCAGAGTATCTGCAACGCAGTGCTGGCGCTTGTGAATCCCGGCGACGAGGTAATCATCCCCGCTCCTTTCTGGGTAAGTTATCCGCAGATGGTGCTGCTGGCGGGCGGCGTGCCCGTGCACGTGGCGGCACCCATTGAGCAGGACTTCAAAATCACCCCCGGCCAGCTTGAGGCCGCAATCACTCCGCGTACCAGGCTCCTCATCCTGTGCTCACCCTCCAATCCCAGCGGCGCCGTATATACTGCGGCTGAGCTGGATGGTCTGGCGGAAGTTATCAGGAAGCACGACGGCATCATGGTACTCTCGGACGAGATCTACGAGCACATCAACTATACCGGATCGCACGCGTCAATCGCATCGGCTCCAGGAATGGAAGATCGCGTAATAGTGGTGAACGGCGTGTCTAAATCGTATGCCATGACCGGCTGGCGCATAGGCTATATGGCTGCGCCCCAGTGGCTTGCAAGCGCATGCAGCATGCTTCAGGGGCAGTACACCAGCGGCCCTTCCTCCATCAGCCAGAAAGCTGCAGAAACGGCTCTTATGGGCAGCCAGGCCTGCGTGGAGCAGATGCGTCTCGCTTTCCTGCGCCGCCGCAACGTGCTTGTGTCGCTCATCAGCAAGATTCCCGGCCTGCGCATCAGCGTGCCGCAGGGAGCCTTCTACTTGCTGCCAGACTGCTCGGCATACCTCGGCAAATCCTTCAAGGGCAAGAAGATAGAGTCCGGAAACGACCTTGCGATGTTCCTTCTTTCCGAGGGCCACGTGGCCACTGTGGGCGGTGAGCCTTTCGGCGCTCCCGGTTGCGTACGGCTGTCATACGCCACTTCGGAAGACGTTATTTCCGAGGGAGTGAGGCGCATCGGTGCGGCACTTGCGCTTCTTGCATAGCAAGGGGTGCATTTTTCGCCCTTTTCTTCTTGCTTGTTAGGGTGGGATTTTGTAAGTTTGCGCTATGAAACATTTCACCCTGCCTGAGGAGGGCGGCCTGCTCTCCCGCAATCTGCCCGATGACATTCTGCACGGGTACGACAAAATTTACACAGAAGTACACCCGGATTCCACAATCGCCAGCCGCAAGATAGCTGACATAGTTGTGGAGGCTATCAAGAAGAACGAGCAGGAGCGTCCCGGCACCCTGTTCCGCCTGGGACTCACTACCGGCGCCTCTCCCGCATCGCTCTACAAGGTCCTTTCCCGCTACTTCAGGGAAGGCCGCATCTCTTTCAAGAACGTTGCCGTGTACTCCATAGACGAGTACTATCCCACGTCCCCCTCAAACATGCAGAGCCGTAACAACCATCTGCACAAAGAGCTGCTGGACAATGTAGACATCCTTCCCCAGAATGTCCACATTCCGGACGGCACCGTTCCCCACGAGCGCATAGCCGAGTACTGCGAGCAGCTTGACAAAGAAGCCACGGGACTCGACCTCCTGATCATGGGCGTGGGCGAGCAGGGCCAGGTAGGCTTCAACGACGCCGGCACGGCAGAAACCAGCCGCACCCGCACCGTTCTTCTGAGCTACCCCAGCCGCAAGAGGCAGGCAGAGAACTTTAACGGAGACATGGCAGTTACCCCCAAGCAGGCCATCACACTTGGCATCGGCACAATGCTCAGCGCAAAGCAGGTCATCCTCATGGCATGGGGAGAGAACAAGTCTGCTGTGGTCGCCCGCGTTGCAGAGGGCGCAATCGGCGTAGACTGCCCCGCATCCCTCTTCCAGCATCATCCCAACGTGAGGATGTACGTAGACGAGGTTTCCGGCTCGCTGCTCACCCGCGTGGTGGCGCCCTGGCTCATCGGCCCCTGCGACTGGACTCCCAAGTTCCGCCGCAAAGCTGTGGTATGGCTGTGCCAGAAGGTTGGCAAGCCCATCCTCAAGCTCACGCACGCAGACTACCTCAAGAACTCGCTTGAAGACCTCATAGAGACTGTTGGCTCCGTGAATAAAGTCAATATCGACGTATTCAACGACCTCCAGCACACCATCACCGGCTGGCCCGGCGGCAAACCCAATGCAGACGACAGCACCCGTCCCGTTGCCTCGGCACCGTATCCCAAGAGGGTCCTTGTTTTCTCCCCACACCCGGACGACGACGTTATCTCCATGGGCGGCACCCTCATCCGTCTGCAGCATCAGGGCCACGACGTTCACGTTGCTTATGAAACCTCCGGCAACGTAGCAGTGCACGATTCCGTGGTCATGCAGCACATAGACGCCGCATACCAGCTGGGTTACGGAGACCGCAGGGCAGAAGTTCAGGCCCTCGTAGACTCCAAGGTTCCCGGCGAGCCCGAGCCCCGCGGCCTGCTTGACATAAAGGGCGCCATCCGCCGCAGCGAGGCCCGCGGCGCCTGCCACTCCTTCGGCATGAAAGACGACCACATCCACTTCCTCAACCTCCCGTTCTACGAGAGCGGCGGCGTGCGCAAACTCCCTTGCACCCAGGCGGATGTAGACATAATCAAGCAGCTCATGAACGAGATCAAGCCTCACCAGATCTACATGGCTGGAGACCTCGCAGACCCTCACGGCACGCACCGCGTCTGCACAGAGGCCGCTCTTGAGGCCTTTACAGAGCTTGAAGAAGCCGGTGCCCCCTGGATCAAAGACTGCCACATCTGGATGTACCGCGGCGCGTGGATGGAGTGGGAACTCTCCCGCGTAGACATGGCCGTTCCCCTGAGCCCGGACGAGGTAATCGAGAAGCGTCACGCCATCTATCGCCACCTCTCCCAGAAAGACATCGTTCCTTTCCCCGGAGAAGACCCCCGCGAGTTCTGGCAGAGGGCCGAGGACCGCACCCAGGCCACCGCAAAGGCCTACGACGAGCTGGGCATGGCAGAATACCAGGCAATTGAAGTATTCCTGAAACTCAGATAAAAGATGAAAGTTATAATCAGAGACCGCGCCCAGGATGCCTCCCTGTGGGTTGCGCACAGAATCGCCGAGGCCATCAAAGCCAAGGCCGCCGTTACTTCAGAGCCCTTCGTGCTCGGACTTTGCACCGGTTCCACCCCCATCCCCACATACGCGGAACTTGCCCGAATGGTAAAGGCAGGGGAGCTGAGCTTCCGCAATGTCATCTCCTTCAACATGGACGAATATGTCGGACTGCCCGTAGAGCATCCCGAGAGCTATCACAGCTTCATGCACCGCCAGCTGTTCGACCATATAGACGAGCCCGCTCAGAATATCCACATCCTGGACGGCAACGCTCCCGACCTTGACGCCGAGTGCGCCAAATTCGAGCGCGACATAGTTGCCGCAGGCGGCATAGACCTCTTCTTCGGCGGAATCGGAGAAGACGGCCACATCGCCTTCAACGAGCCTTTCTCCTCGCTGCAGAGCCGCACGCGCGTTGTATCCCTCACTGAGGATACTATCCGCGTGAACTCCCGCTTCTTCAACAACGACCCCAACCAGGTCCCCAAGCAGGCCCTGTCCGTCGGAGTAGCCACAGTGCTCGATTCCAAAGAAGTGGTAATCCTGGCAATCGGCCCCAAGAAGGCCCGCGCCGTCGCAGCCGCCATAGAGGGCCCTATGACCCACTACAACACGGTATCCTCACTCCAGAACCATCCCAACGGAGTTCTGGTCCTTGACGACGCCGCCGCCACCGAGCTTCGCGTAAGCAGCTACCGCTACTTCAGAGAAGTCTATAAGTAGTTGTAGTATAAATAATTAAAGAAGCCTGACGTATTTCGTCAGGCTTCTCTTTTGCGGTCAAGCCATAACTATTTGTTTAAAGCGTCGGCACTCTTGATGAATGTGTTAAGGTCTTCGTCGGAGACGTGGTAGTTCTGCATCTCGCCGGAGAAGTAGCTGTCGTATGCGCTCATGTCCACGAAGCCGTGGCCGGAGAGGTTGAAGAGGATGGTCTTGGCCTCGCCCGTCTCTTTGCACTTCAGAGCCTCCTTGATGGTGGCTGCGATTGCGTGGCAGGACTCGGGAGCGGGGATGATACCCTCTGTCTGGGCGAAGAGAACGCCGGACTTGAAGGAGTCGAGCTGCTCGATGTCTACGGCTTCCATGAGACCGTCCTTCATCAGCTGGGAGAGGATGACGCCGGCGCCGTGGTAGCGGAGACCGCCTGCGTGGATGGATGCGGGCTTGAAGGTGTGACCCAGGGTGAACATGGGAAGGAGGGGGGTCATGCCGGCCTCGTCGCCGAAGTCGTACTCGAACTTGCCCTTTGTGAGCTTGGGGCAGGAGAAAGGCTCTGCTGCAATGAAGCGGGTCTTCTTGCCGTCAAGGATGTTGTGACGCATGAAGGGGAAGGCAAGGCCGGAGAAGTTGGATCCGCCGCCGAAGCATGCAATCACGATGTCGGGATACTCGCCGGCGAGTTCCATCTGCTTCTCTGCCTCAAGGCCGATAACGGTCTGGTGCAGGCAAACGTGGTTGAGCACGGAACCGAGGGCGTATTTGCAGTTGGGGGTAGAAACAGCAAGCTCGATTGCCTCCGAGATGGCGCAGCCAAGTGAGCCGCGGTCGTTGGGGTTGCGGGTAAGTATGTCTTTACCGGCACGGGTGGACATTGACGGAGAAGGAGTGATTGCCGCTCCGAATGTCTGCATGATGCTGCGACGGTAGGGTTTCTGCTCGTAGCTTACCTTAACCATATATACGGCGCAGTCAATGCCGAACTTCTTGGTTGCGTATGAAAGTGCGCCGCCCCATTGGCCTGCTCCGGTCTCTGTGGTGAGGTTTGTTACTCCCTGCTCCTTGGCATAATATGCCTGGGCGATGGCGGAGTTGAGCTTGTGGCTTCCTGCGGGCGAGACGCTCTCGTTCTTGAAATAGATGTGGGCAGGCGTGCCGAGGGCCTTCTCAAGTTCATAGGCGCGGACAAGAGGAGTACAGCGGTAGGCGGCGTACTGCTCGCGCACTTCCTCG
>JAGCCD010000144.1 GCA_017651785.1 Bacteroidales bacterium | reverse complement strand
TCAGACTGGCTCATCAGCTCGGATGTGGATTACGCAACGGCACACGCCCTTCTTGGCGCAGAACTTATTGATATTCCCATAGATGAGCTTGTCCATGCGGTCAAGCTCTGCGGCGCGCTCAAAGACATTCCGTCCCTCAAGCCGCTCAACGCCCCCAAGTTCGGCAAACCCTTCGGTGATGGGGATTTTGAAGGCGCCCTGCGTATATACTCCGCCCTCAAATCCATAGCTGTCCGCTACTCGCTGGACGGCCTCACGCTCCGTTGCTTCGACCTGCTGACGGCTCTGGGCAACACCGGCTGCATGGCGTTGTCCCTGCTCAATTCGGAGGGAATTATCGCTGCGTGTGAGGGAGATGTGCCCGCAATGCTCTCTATGGCTCTTGTGCGTGAGATGTACGGTGTTTCCGGCTTCCAGGCCAATCTGTCCAAGATAGAAGGGGAGAATTATCTCTTCGCCCACTGCACCGTTCCGCTGGATATTGTGCAGGACTACTGCTACGACACCCACTTCGAGTCCGGCATAGGCGTGGCGCTTCACGGCCTGCTGCCCGTAGGCAAGGCACGCATCTTCAAGCTTGGGGCAGATTTACAGCAGTGCTTTGACGAGGAGGTAGAGATAGTGGACAATCCCTACGAATCCAATCTGTGCCGCACCCAGGTGCACGTAAAGGCTCCGGCGGCGCTGAGGAACTATTTCCTGCGCGAGCCGCTGGGCAATCATCACATATTGCTCTGGCCGTGAGTGTTGTATTGACGGCCCTGTTCTACCGGTAAGTCATAACGCTTGCCCGGGGTTTCAATGTACACGTAACCCTTCCTGTAGTTGCTACTGCCGGGAAGGCCCGTTATTGTGAACGACAGGGTATGCTTTCCCGGAGCTCCTTCCAGCTCGGAAGTGAGGATAATCCAGTCATTGCGGGTGAATACTTTCCAGTCCGTTTTGGCCGTGAAGGTCGTACTGAAGTTAGCCCTTATGCGGGCAGTGGATATGAACATCTTTTCATTTATGGACACATTCTCCGGGGCCTGCTCTTTCTGGCAGGAGGCAAAGCCCGTAAGAAGGCCGCACAGAAACAGGACGCTTAACAGAAGTTTACGCATAACAACTAACGGAACAATTCTTTAACCAACTCGGGCACGTCGGCGACGCGGATCACCTTTATGCCGTTTGCCTTAACGCCCTCAAGGGCGCTGTAGGAACTTACGAATATCTTTTTGAATCCCAGGCGTGAGGCCTCCCCGATGCGGCGGTCTACCTGCCCCACGGGGCGTATCTCTCCGCTAAGGCCCACCTCTGCGGCAAAGCAGACGTCGGAGGGGATGGGGAAGTCGAAGTTAGACGAGAGAACAGCGCATATTACGGCAAGGTCGCACGCAGGGTCGCTTACGCGCAGGCCGCCGGCCATATTGAGGAAGACGTCTTTTGCGCCCAGCTTGAAGCCGGCACGCTTCTCCAGCACCGCCAGCAGCATATTGAGGCGCTTTGTGTCGAAGCCTGTGGCGCTGCGCTGGGCGGTGCCGTATGCTGCAGACGACACCAGGGCCTGCACCTCGAAGAGGAGCGGCCGCGTGCCGTCCAGCATAACGGCGATAGCCGCTCCGCTGAGTCCCTGCTCGTGCATTGGGATGAGCATCTCGGAGGGGTTGGCGACTTCCCTCAGGCCCGTGCCCGTCATCTCGAACACCGCAAGCTCGGCGGTGCTGCCGAATCGGTTCTTGATGCTGCGAAGGATGCGGTACGAGCCTCGGTTCTCACCCTCGAACTGCAGCACTACGTCTACTATGTGCTCAAGGATCTTGGGACCGGCGATGAAGCCGTCTTTTGTGATATGGCCGATGAGGATGACCGGGACGCCGCTCTCTTTTGCGAACCGCAGCAGCCTTGCCGCAACTTCCTTTATCTGGCTCACCGAGCCGGGGGTGGACTCTACCGAATCTGCAAACATCGTTTGCACGGAGTCTACTATCACCAGGTCCGGTTTGATGGCGCCGGCCTGGTCTATCACGTTGTCTATCAGCGTTTCGCAGTAGATCAGGCAGTCGTCGGGGATGCCGCCGGGGGAGAGGCGGGCCGCGCGCATCTTAACCTGCCGCTCGCTTTCCTCACCGGTGACGTACAGCGTCCTGAGCGAAGGGCAGCCGAGCGGGATCTGAAGGCTGAGGGTGGATTTGCCTATGCCGGGCTCGCCGCCAATAAGGATGAGCGAGCCGGGAACCATTCCGCCGCCCAGCAACCGGTCAAGCTCTCCTATGCCAAGGCTGATGCGGGCCTCGGAGGAATAGTCTATGTCTTTGAGCTTGCGGGGTTTGCGGTCTGCGGGCACAGCCCCTTTGGAGCCGGTCTGACCCTTCTTGGGCTCTGCCGGCGCCTCTACCATTGTGTTCCACTCCCCGCACGAGGGGCAGCGCCCCATCCACTTGGGACTCTCGTTGCCGCAGTTGGTGCAGTACCAGACAGATTTGCTTTTAGTCGCCATCCTGAGGGAAATAATAGGGGTGTTTGAGGGTAGATACGGCCCCGAGGCCTTTGTCTGCATTGCCGAATATACGCACGGCGCCCACGGGCTTGCGGCCGTAATCTTCCAGCGTCTGGATGCGCACCATATGCGATGAGTGCACTATCTTGCCGTTGCCCAGGTAGATGGCTACGTGTGTGACCCTGAGGGGGTTGGCAGTTCCGAAGAAGAGAAGGTCGCCTTTCTTCCATTCGCCGTCGGCAACGGGCGTGCCGCATTTGATCTGCTGGCTTGCGTTGCGGGGAAGGACGATGCCGTTCATAAAGTAGACCAGCTTCACAAGGCCGCTGCAGTCGAAATGCTTGGCGCTGTTGCCGCCCCACATATACGGCGTGCCCGCAAAGGAACAGGCAAGTTTGGCGATGCGGCAGGGACAGGTCTTTTTGCCCGACCATGCGGCGAAATCCGCAATGGCATCGGCTGGTACCCATCCTTCGCGCCCGTCGGGCAGCAGGACCTTTGTCCAGTCGCCATTGCTCTCGCCCGTCTGGCGCACAAGGTTACCCATAGTGAAGTCGCATAGCGGCGCGGCCTTGGCCGACGGCTCCGTGCGGATGTGGGTATAATCTGCCGTGCATATCCACTTTGGCGCCTTCAGGTAGGCGCTTTTCTCCTCGTCCGTAAGGGTCTTGAGCCCCAGGTCCGTGACCCATCCGGTATAGTCCTCGGCCTTTACCTTTACCCAATAGCGCTCAGACTCAAGGGTTTCCACAAGGGCGCCCATAAGCATCTGGTTCTCCAGCGGGGACTCGTAATCCGGCGCCTGCCTCATAAAGCTGGACGACAGGGTGACCACGGCCCACGAAAGTATGCACGTCAATATCATAGCT
>JAGCCD010000143.1 GCA_017651785.1 Bacteroidales bacterium | reverse complement strand
GGCGTCCGGGAATATCTCCTTGGCCGCCGTGTAGCCCGAATTGTAGATCTTCACGAAGTTGTCCCAGCCTCCGGGAATGTTGCCTGAGTTGTTCCAGAGCTGGGCCAGAGGCCACAGGAAGCCGTTTCTGGTCTCGTTGCCTATCTGGATCCATGCGGGGGCGATATCGGCAGATTTGAGCTCATTCAGCACAAGCTGGGTGTGCTCCTTTACGAGCGTTTTGATGCTCTCTACACTGCCCATATCTGCAGCCCAGTCTTTGGGCGGATCCTGCCTTCCCGGGTCTGCGAAGAAGTCACTGTAGTGAAAGTCGACCATGAGCGCCAGACCGGCATTCCACGCCCTTTTGGCAAGCTCCGTGACATCGGCCACGCCGCTCCAGCCGCCGGTTGGATTGACCCAGACGCGGAGACGTATAGAGTTGATACCTACGTCTTTAAGCACCTCGAATATATCGGCCTCGGTGCCGTCCTGCTTCTTGAATTTCTTGCCACCCGCCTCCATCTCGCTCACCCAGCTCACGTCGGCCCCTCGAGCAAATGCCGGAGTGGGCACCACGATTTCCTGGGGCTCTGGCGGAGTTACAGGAGTGTCATCTCCTCCATCGTCTATGGGCGCAGGCTTTTCACACGAGCAGGCGATGGAAAGCAACGCCGCCACCGCAAACGTATAGATCCTCTTCATCATTTGACTTTGAACACCACGGATGAATTGGCACCGAGCGTGAGCTCTTTCTCCTGTGTATAGGCGCTTCCCAGCAGTGCTACGGGATGGCTGATATCGTCAGAAACGGTGACGGTCTTTTCCGATCTGCCGCAGTTGTGGATAACCAGCATCTGTTCGCCGTCTGCCGTCATATACCACGAGGTGATGCCGGCGCCGGAGATGTCCGAAGGGCTCATCTCGCCCTGACCCAGCGACTTGTAGCCGTTGCGCAGCCTGCCCCAGGTCTTGTAGACGTTCAGCAGCGACTCCCCGTTCTCTTCCTGGGCCTCTACCGATATCTCTGCCTTGAGCATTGTGCCGTCCACCTTGTTGTTTACGCCCTTCTTGGCGCAGTCTTTACCGGCCTTGTCCCAAAGGATGGGGGTGCGGATGTATTCGTCTCCCTTGCCGTCTGCGTTACCCCAGTAACCGAGTTCCTCTCCCTGATACACATAGGGCTTTCCGGGGCTGGTGAGTATCATTGCGGCCGCCTGCTTTTCCTTTGCGGGGTCTTTGCCAAGGTCGTCTGCCGCACGGGCCTGTCCGTTACCGGTCTGGCTGGAATGGTCGTGGTTGGTCATGAACAGGGCGGTCTGGGCGTCGGGACGAATGGCTTTATGGTCGTTAATGAAGCCCATAACCGTTGACACGTAGCTTGACGTGCTCTGCGAAGTGAGAGCCTTGTACAGCAGCGGCCAGTATCCGAACTCGAAGCAGGAATTGATGCCCTTGTAGTAATTCTTCTCCGTATTGTGGCTGTCCCAGACTTCTCCCACCATATAGATGTCGCCGCTGTGTCCGGCGGCCTTGAAAGTGGCGTTGCAGCGCTCGTACCACTTCTGGAGGAAGGTCTGGTTGGCGGAGTTGTTGTATGAGGCGATGCCTCCGCAGATGTGCTTAACGGCATCCAGGCGGAAGCCGTCGATACCCATATTAATCCATTTGTCCGCCGAAGACGCGAGATCCTGGAAGCAGGCGTTGTTCTCGCATTCCTTGACGGCTCCGTAGTTGAGGTCTGGCATCCAGTCGCTGAAGCAGCCCATATAGTAGAGGCTCTCTGTGGTATAATCGGTTACTTCTATGCGATAGCGGCCGGAACCGGTGAAGCTGATGTCTGCGCCCTCGGCCACCAGACTCATAGTCTTGCCCTCGGTAAGCGTGCCGTTTCCGGAGGCTCCGAACTTGGAGCCGGCGTCCCAGTTCATATATTTGCGCACAAGCATTCCCACGCTGCCGCTGATCTCCGTAATGAGGTAGAGCTTGCCGTTGCCGTCGTCTACAAACCTGAGTTCTTTGGCGCTCTGGCCGTCCTGCCACATATAGAGGTTCCAGGAGGAGGAACCGGTCTTTACGGCCTCTGTGGTGCTCTTTATTGTGAGCTTGGGAGAGCCCGACGTGGCCATCTTCCACTCGCCCGAGTTGAAAGCGGTACCGCTGAGCATAGGGAAGTTCTTGTAGTCCGCAGAAGGATTGGAGCTGAAGAAATAGTAGTCCCGGTAGGGGCTGGAAGGGTCTGCAAGGGCCTTCTTGAACCACTCGTTGCCTTTGCCCGAATGGTTGAGGACGTAGTCTATGTAGATCTGTATTCCCTTGGCGTGGGCGGCGTCGAGAAGGTTCTTGAAATCTGCCTCGGTGCCATAGAGGGGACTCACCGTGAAGTAATCCTGCACATCGTAGCCGTGGTAGGAATCTGCGGGGTGGATGGGGGAGAGCCAGAGAGCCTTTATGCCCAAGCCGGCCAGGTAGTCCAGCTTGTTCTGGATGCCCTTGAAATCTCCTATACCGTCTCCGTTGCTGTCTGCAAAGCTGTACACCAGCATCTGGTAAGTGGTTGACGCATAGCTTTCGGAGCCAATCTGAGGGTTGGGAACCACCGGGATCTTTTCCGAGCTCCCCTGGTTTACGGTGACAGAGGCCGTCTGCTGCTTGCCCTCCAGGTTGGAGACTACGTTGATGGTGGCGCTGCGGGCGTTGTTCCCGTCGTTTGCAGCCACGGAGACCGTTACCGAGCCCTTGGAGCTGCCGGACGTCTTGTCCAGATGGACCCATTCTGCCGACGGCGTTGCTGTCCAGGTGCCGTTGGTATTTATGACGACGGGCTGGAACGAGTTGTCTTCTCCCGCAAACGAGAGCTCTGTGGGTGTGACGGTCAGGCTAAGCGGTTCTTCCGCCGGTTTGGGTTCGCAAGCGGCAAAGGCTGCAACCGTCAATATCAAAATCCAGAATTTCTTCATGATAGGTGTCTGCAACTATATAGTTAGTCTTCAAAGTTAATGAAAGATACTCGGATTTACAAAAAAAACGACCCCCGGTAAACCGGGGGCCGTAGCATAAAGTAAGGATAGACTTGTTACTTCACAACGTAGCCGGGGAAGTAGACGTTACCGCCATCTTTACTGCGGTAAGAATCGACAGCTATCACATCACCGGCATTCACCTTGGTTTCGAAATTGGCACGGGGGATTACAATCTCCATCTTGACAATATCGGAAGAGGTGGCAGGCTTGTTGCCGGCGATAACGATGTTATCCATCGTCATACCCTTTGCTTCTCCGCCATTGGGGTTGTCCTC
>JAGCCD010000142.1 GCA_017651785.1 Bacteroidales bacterium | reverse complement strand
CTGTGGCTCCCGAGTGCTTGATACCTTTGTATGCCCAGTGGGCGGCGAGGCCGTTTTCTGCCACGTCGTCCATGCGGGCGGTGCGGATCTGCACCTCCAGGAAGTTGCCCATCCTGTTCTTTACGGTTATGTGAAGGGACTCGTAGCCGCTGGGGCGAGGGGTGGTTATCCAGTCGCGAAGGCGGCGAGTGTCGGGCTCGTATTCTTCTGTAACATAGGAATATACCTGCCAGCAGAGCTGCTTCTCCGTAGCCGGGTCTTCCGGGCAGTCTATGATGAAGCGGATGGCGAAAACGTCGAATATGCCCTCGAACGGAACCTTCTGGACCTGCATCTTGCGCCAGATGGACCAGGCGCTCTTGGTGCGTATCTTCAGTTTGTACTTGATGCCGGCGGCGGAAAGCTTGAGCTTAAGCGGCTCTATGAATTCCTGCATGAGCCTCTCGCGGTCTTTCTCAGTTGCCTTGAGCTTGTTTGTGATGGCGCGGTACTGCTCCGGCTCGACGTGGCGCAGGTAGATGTTGCCGAGTTCCGAATTGATGTTGTACAGGCCAAGCTGGTGCGCCAGGGGCATATACAGCATCTGGGTCTCGAGGAGTTTCTGGTCCCGGGACATTTTGGGAAACATGTCCAGATTGCGCATGACCTCAAGACGGTCTGCAATCTTGATGACGCTCACGCGGGGGTCTGTGGAATAGCGGACTATGAGCTTCTTGTAGTTCTCTGCCTCAAGCCGGGTGTCTTTGGGCTTGATGGTGGAGATTTTGTTGAGGCCGTCTACCATCATCCGCACGTCCTGGGGAAAGCCGGACAGGTCCGGAGTTCCTCCGAAGCGGCAGGACTCGTGAAGGTATACTGCGGCCGCGCAGTTGTCCGGGAGGCCGATTTCCTGCGTGACTATCCGGGCTACGCCGTCGGCGTGGCCTATCAAGGGGGAGCCGTCGTATCGGGTCTGGTCTGCAAGTGCGGTGACGGCGATCTGACGTGCTTTGGCGGATAGTTCGTTTTCCATACTACAAATATAATCAAATATTGCTATTTTTGCTGTCCGAATGAAATTTGTCCTCGAATCATCCTACAAGCCCTCCGGAGATCAGCCCCAGGCTATCGACGGCCTCTGCGAAGCCCTGCGCGAAGGCGTGCCCGACGTAACGCTGCTCGGCGTCACCGGCTCCGGCAAGACCTTCACAATGGCGGGCGTGATAGAGCGGCTCCAGCGGCCTGCACTAGTGCTGAGCCACAACAAAACGCTTGCGGCACAGCTGTACGGCGAATTCAAGGCATTTTTCCCCTCCAACGCCGTGGAGTATTTCGTGTCCTATTACGATTATTATCAGCCCGAGGCTTACATCCCCACCACGGACACATACATCGAGAAAGACCTCAGCATCAACGACCAGATAGAGAAGCTCCGCCTTAGCGCGGCCTCCGCCCTTATGAGCGGCAGGCGGGACGTTATAGTGGTATCAAGCGTCAGCTGTCTGTACGGCATCGGCAACCCCGAGGACTTCCACTCCCAGACAATAGAAGTGGTGAAAGGGGAGCGCCGCACCCTCACCGGCCTGCTGTACAAGCTGGTAGACGCCCTCTACAGCCGCACGGAGACGGATTTCAAGCGCGGCACATTCCGCGTGCACGGAGACATCATAGACGTCTTTCTGGGCGGCGCGGACGAGGCGGTGCGCATAGAGTTCTTTGGCGACGAGGTGGACGGCCTGAGCCTCATAGACCCCGTAACCGGAGCGCACATAGAGGAACTCGAGCGCGTAAGTATCTGTCCTGCAAATAATTTCGTCACCACCAGAGAGCGTTCCATCGCCGCCGACTCCCAAATCCAGGACGACCTGGTAAAGCAGATGGAGTGGTTCGAGTCCCAGGGCAAGAGTCTCGAGGCAAAGAGGCTCAAGCAGAGGGTCGAGTACGACCTGGAGATGATAAAGGAAATGGGCTACTGCCCGGGCATAGAGAACTATTCCCGCTACTTCGACGGACGCAAGGAAGGGGAGCGCCCCTTCTGCCTGCTTGACTATTTCCCCAAGGACTTCATAACCTTTATAGACGAGAGCCACGTCACGCTGCCGCAGGTCCGGGCTATGTACGGCGGAGACCACTCCCGCAAGAGCGTGCTGGTAGAATACGGGTTCCGCCTTCCCGCCGCGTCGGACAACCGTCCGCTGCGTTTCGAGGAATTCGAGGAACTCACCGGACAAAGGGTGTACGTCTCGGCCACCCCTGCAGATTATGAGCTAGAGAAGTCCGGCGGCCTGGTGGTGGAGCAGGTAGTGCGTCCCACAGGCCTTCTGGACCCGCCCATCGAGGTGCGCCCCATTGAGGGTCAGGTAGACGACCTTGTAGAGGAAATCCGCAAAAGGGCGGAGGTGGACGAGCGTGTTCTCGTCACCACCCTCACAAAGCGCATGGCGGAGGAATTGGACGAGTACCTGCGGCGGATCGGCATCCGCGTGCGCTATATCCACTCCGATGTGGATACCACCGAGCGGGTAGAGATACTAGAAGACTTCAAGAACGGCCTGTTTGACGTCCTTGTGGGCGTGAACCTGCTGCGAGAGGGCCTGGACATACCGGCAGTGTCGCTTGTCGCCATACTCGATGCAGACAAGGAGGGCTTCCTGCGCACCGGGCGCGCCCTTACCCAGACCGCCGGCCGCGCCGCCCGCAACGTGAACGGACTGGTGATAATGTATGCAGACAAGATTACCCCGTCCATGGAGCAGACTATACGGGAGACCGAGCGCCGCCGTTCCCGCCAGATAGCGTACAACAAGCAGCACGGCATCACCCCCAAGCAGATCCAGACCAGAATGAACGCCCTTGCCGGCGAACTGGGTGGAGCCAAGCCGGTAGAGGGACGCCTCGCCGGCGGCACCACAGGCCGCGTATCCGCCGCCAACTCCTGGGAGGCGCCGGTATACATACCCAACCCTTCAGACTTCGGCCGCGGTTCCGTGGTGGTCGGCTTCGGTCACGACGCCTTGCGGGAAAAGGGTGCCGCAATGGCGGATGGCTTCGTGCGCGCAGACCTTGCCGCAGTGCTTCAGGATCCCGTTATCCGCTCGATGTCCCGCAGCCAGATAGAGAAGATGATAGAGGAAGACAAGGCCAGGATGAAGAAATCCGCCGCAGACCTGGATTTCACCTCTGCAGCCCGCTACCGCGACGAAATGTGGGCCCTGCAGCAGTACCTGAAGGTCTGGATTGACAAATAAATTGCTAAATTTGCATTCCTTTCACTAAACTATAACCAATAATGGAAAAGAAACTCACTGCAGCAGACTACATCGCTCTGGAAGAAAAATACGGAGCGCACAACTATCACCCGCTTCCGGTCGTACTGGAAAGGGGAAAAGGCGTCTTTGTCTGGGACGTTGACGGCAAACGCTACTACGATTTCCTGTCGGCGTATTCCGCCGTGAACCAAGGGCACTGCCACCCCAAGATCGTAAAGGCCGTTTGCGACCAGGCCCAGAAACTCTGCCTCACTTCCCGCGCCTTCTACAACTACTGTCTGGGGCCCTATGAGAAACTGGCGACCGAGTTCTTCGGCTACGACAAGCTCCTCCCCATGAACTCCGGAGCCGAGGCGGTGGAGACCGCTCTCAAGCTTGCCCGCCGCTGGGGCTACAAGGTCAAGGGCATTCCCGAGAATGAAGCGCTTATAGTGGTCTGCGAAGGCAACTTCCACGGACGCACCATCACCATAGTCACAATGTCGTCAGACCCCGACAGCTACTCACAGTACGGTCCCTTCACTCCCGGCTTCATCCAGATCCCCTACAACGACGTTGAGGCCCTGCGCAAAGTGCTGGACGAGAAAGGAGACAAGGTGTGCGCCATGCTCGTCGAGCCCATACAAGGAGAGGCCGGCGTGTACGTTCCTTCAGACGGCTACATCAAGGCCTGCTACGACCTTTGCCACCAGCACAACGTGCTCTTCGTGGCCGACGAGGTGCAGACCGGCATTGGACGCACTGGCAAGATGTTCGCCTGCGACCACGAGGGCGTCCGTCCCGACATGATTACCATCGGCAAGGCCCTCTCCGGAGGCACCCTGCCCGTGTCCGCCGTCCTTGCAGACGACGAGATAATGCTCACCATCCTTCCCGGAGAGCACGGCTCCACCTTCGGAGGCTTCCCTCTGGCAGCCAAGGCAGCCGTAGCCGCCCTTGAGGTTATTCGCGACGAGCACCTCACGGAGAACGCCGCCCGCCTGGGAGAGATCTTCCGCGAGGAGATAGCAAAGATCAAGAGCCCCTACTTCACGGCCGTACGCGGCAAGGGCCTGCTCAAGGCCGTAATAACCGAGCCCTCAGACACCATCGAGGCCTGGGACATCTGCCTCAAGCTCGCAGACAAGGGCCTTCTTGCAAAGCCCACACACCGCCATATCATCCGCTTCGCCCCGCCGCT
>JAGCCD010000141.1 GCA_017651785.1 Bacteroidales bacterium | reverse complement strand
GCGGTCTTTCTCTTCCAGCATGCCCTCATATACGAAGTGCCGCAGAACGGCGTCAAGGGGATCGAAAAAGCCATTGATATTCAGCGCGGCTATGAGGCCCTGGAAGCGGCCGAGCTTGGCGAGCACCAGGGTCTCGAAGAGCTCGTCCATAGTGCCTATGCCGCCCGGAAGGGCTATGGCTATATCCACACCCTCGCGCATAAGTTCCGTGCGCTCGGACATAGTGTCTGTCCAGACTGTCTGAGTCATTCCGGGGTATTCCAGGCCTTGCATGAAACGGGGAAGGACGCCCCTGGTAGGAGCGCCGCTGCACATGGCCTCCTCGCATACGATGCGCATTGTGCCCTTTACAGTGCCTCCGGAGGCTATAGTATAACCGCGCAAAGCAGCCGCACGCACAATGCGGCGGGCTGCTTCGTTGTATTGCGGATCTATTGCCTCACAAGCCGAGCAATAGAACAGCGCCGTCATAGATTTGCCTCTATGCGCGCCTTAAGGTCTGCCTTGGGGACAACGCCCACGGTGCGGTCTACCACTTCCCCGTTCTTCACGAATATGAGGGTAGGGATATTGCGGATGCCGAACTGGGCGGCAACGTCGTCTGCGTCGTCTACATTGCACTTGGCGATGGTGACGCGGCCTTCGTACTCGGCTGCGAGCTCATCTACCACGGGGGAAAGGATGCGGCAGGGACCGCACCACACTGCCCAGAAATCTATGACAAGAAGACCCGGCTCGGCCAGGTAATCCTGATAATTGGTTGATGTTATAACTTTTTCCATATTCGGCAAATATACTGAAAAAATTCAATATAAAAACCTACAGCAGGTGCAGGCCGGCCGTAAGCCCCGCCATGACTATGCTCACCATGCTCATGAGCTTGATAAGGATGTTGAGCGAAGGGCCGGAGGTGTCTTTGAACGGGTCTCCCACGGTGTCTCCAACGACGGTGGCGTGGTGGCAGTCTGAGTTCTTGCCTCCAAAGTTGCCCTCTTCCACGTACTTCTTGGCGTTGTCCCACGCTCCGCCGGAGTTGGACATAAACACGGCAAGCACGAAGCCCGCGCCCAGGCCTCCGATGAGCAGGCCAAGGACGCCGGCAACGCCAAGCACAAGGCCAACCACAACGGGGACTATGATTGCCAGCAGGGCGGGACCGAGCATCTCGTGCTGGGCGGCCTTGGTGGAAATCTCTACGCAACGCTTATAGTCCGGCGTGCCTTCTCCGGTGAGGATGCCCTTTATCTCGCGGAACTGGCGGCGTACCTCAACCACCATCTTGGATGCGGCGCGGCCCACTGCGTTCATCGTGAGACCGCAGAAGAGGAACGCCATCATCGAACCGATGAACACGCCCGCAAGCACGGTAGGATTCATAAGCGATACGTGGTAGTTGTTCAGGATGTCGAGGATCGAAGCTTCTGCGGCCTTGACCTCTCCGGCCACGCCCGCAACCATGGCGCCGGCGCGCTCCAGGGCTATCTTTATCTCTTCTATGTACGATGCCAGCAGGGCAAGTGCAGTAAGGGCTGCGGAACCTATGGCGAAGCCTTTTCCTGTGGCGGCGGTGGTGTTGCCAAGGGCGTCAAGCACGTCGGTGCGCTGGCGCACCTCGGGCTCCAGTTCGCTCATCTGGGCGTTGCCTCCGGCGTTGTCTGCAATGGGACCGTAGGCGTCTGTGGCGAGCGTGATGCCGAGTGTGGACAGCATGCCCACGGCGGCGATTGCCACGCCGTACAGGCCCTTGGACAGGCTTGCGGCGGTCATCATATTCTGCACGTCAAAGCCTATGGCAAAGAGGTATGCAAGCACAATGGCGCACACGATGGCTATGACAGGGATTGCCGTAGAAATCATACCCAGGCCCACACCGTTGATGATAACGGTTGCCGGGCCCGTCTTTGAGGCCTCTGCGAGCTTCTGGGTGGGCTTATACGAGTGCGACGTATAGTATTCTGTAGCCTTGCCTATCACCACGCCCGCTACAAGACCGGCCACCACGGAGCAGCTGAAGTGCCACCAGTCGTTATTGCCGGTTCCGAACACCAGGGCCAGCACGCCGAAAGTTGCCACACCGCTCAGGATGGCAGCCATATTGGTGCCGAAGCTCATGCTCTTGAGAAGCTGTGCCATTCCGGCGCCCTCACGTGTACGGACGGTGAAAATGCTTGCTACTGAAAGGATTACTCCTATGGCTGCGATGAGCATGGGGGCGAGGATGGCGCGCGTCTGCATCTCCGGACCAAGGGCGTAGAATGCGGAAGCGCCAAGCGCCATGGTGGACAGGATGGAGCCGCAATAACTCTCATACAGGTCTGCGCCCATTCCGGCTACGTCTCCCACATTGTCTCCAACGTTGTCTGCTATGGTTGCGGGGTTGCGGGGATCGTCTTCCGGAAGGTCGGATTCAACTTTACCGACGATGTCTGCGCCGACGTCTGCGGCCTTGGTGTAAATGCCGCCGCCCACACGGGCGAACAGGGCCTGGGTTGATGCGCCCATACCGAAGGTGAGCATTGTAGTGGTTATGACTACAAGCTTCTGAGCCTCAGTGGCTTCCGTAATGCACGCGTTGAGGATTATGTACCATAGGGCAATATCCAGAAGGCCAAGGCCGACGACGGTAAGGCCCATCACCGCGCCGCTGCGGAAGGCAACTTTGAGGCCTGCGTTGAGCGAGCGGCGGGCGGCGTTTGCAGTGCGGCCGGAGGCGAAGGTGGCGGTCTTCATGCCGATGAAGCCTGCAAGGCCGCTGAAAAAACCTCCGGTGAGGAATGCGAACGGCACCCAGGTGTTCTGGACATGGAATACGTATGCCAGGATTGCGAAGAATATGGCCATGATGATAAAGACTATCACCACCACCTTGTACTGCTGTTTAAGGTAAGCCATTGCGCCCTCGCGGACGTATTGGGCTATCTGCTTCATTGTGGGTGTTCCCTCGTCCTGCTTCTTCATCTGCCTGTAGAAGATGAAGGCGAACAACAGCGCTACCAGTGACGCGCATGGAACTGCATAGAACAGTGGATTCATAAGGTTATCAGTTTTATCCTGCTAAGGTAGCAAAAGGAGACTAAAAAACAAAGTCCCGGGAGCTTCAAAACTCCCGGGACTTCTATATATGAAGGTTAGAATTACTCTGCCTTCGGCTCCTCGGCTGCGGGTGCGGCCTCGGCTTTCTTGGCGCGGCTGCGGCGGGTGGCCTTTTTCTCTGCCTTGGGCGCAGTTGCAAGAGCGGCTTCGTTGAAGTCTACAAACTCAATGAGAGCCATTTCTGCGGCATCTCCCTGACGGAAACCGGTGTGGAGCACGCGGGTGTATCCGCCCGGACGGTCTGCCACCTTGGGGGCGATGGTGCGGAAGAGTTCTGCAACAGCGGCTTTGTCCTTGAGGTAGCTGAACACTATGCGGCGTGAGTGGGTGGTGTCTTCCTTGCTCTTGGTTACAAGGGGCTCAACATAGCTGCGGAGGGCCTTGGCCTTTGCAACGGTGGTGTTGATGCGCTTGTGGAGGATAAGGGAAGAAGCCATATTGGCGAGCATAGCCTTGCGGTGTCCGCTCTGACGACCAAGATGATTGATAGCTTTATTGTGTCTCATCTCTATACGTTCTTTTTCTTGGGTTCGATATTATACTTGGTGACATCCATACCGAAGTCGAGTTTCATCTTCTCTACGAGGACCTCGATCTCGTGCAGGCTCTTGCGTCCGAAGTTACGGAACTTCATGAGCTCGGGGCGAGTGTAGGACACCAGGTCGGCGAAGGTCTCGATCTCGGCTGCCTTGAGGCAGTTGAAAGCGCGGACCGAAAGGCCGACGTCGGTGAGCTTGGTGAGGAGAAGATGCCTCATATGGAGCGACTCTTCGTCGAGCTCGGCGCCGGGTACCTCCACTGTGCTCTCTATGGAGACTTTCTTGTCGTCCGTGAAGAGCCTGAAGTGGTAGATCAGGATGCTTGCCGCCTCCTGAAGTGCGTCGTCGGGGCTGATGGAGCCGTCGGTCTCTACTTCAATGGTGAGCTTCTCGTAGTCGGTCTTCTGCTCTACGCGCCAGTTGTCAACGGTCCAGTTGACTTTGCGGATAGGGGTGTAGATGGCGTCTACGGGAATGGTTCCGATGGGAGTGTTCTCGTCGCGGAGCTCCTCGGCGGGCACGAAGCCGCGGCCCTTGGTGATTGCGAGAGTGATCTCCAGTTTTACGGAAGGCTCAAGCGAGCAGATGTGCTGTTCGGGGTTCAACACCTTGAAAGAAGACAATCCCTTGGAGATATCTTCGGCGGTGAATTCACGCTTGCCGCTGACGGTTATGCTCACAGACTCTGAATCTACGGACTCGACCATGCGACGGAGCCTCACCTGCTTGAGGTTGAGGATGATATCCTGCATCCCCTCTATAACGCCGGGGATGGTCTGGAACTCCTGGTCTACGCCGACAATCTTGATCTGGGAGATAGCAAAACCCTCAAGCGAGGCGAGGAGAATACGACGAAGGGCGTTGCCGATGGTCTGTCCGTATCCGGGCTCGAGAGGACGGAATTCGAAGCGGCCATAGGTATCGGTGCTTTCGAGCATTATCACCTTGTCGGGTTTCTGAAATGCTAAGATTGCCATGATTGTGGGGTGTTAACTGTTACTTGGAGTAAAGGTCGACGATAAGCTGCTCGTTGATGTTCTCGGGGACCTCGGCACGGGTGGGAAGGTTGAGGAACTTGCCCACGAGGGTCTTCTGGTCGAACTCAAGCCATGAATACTTGGTAACCGAGCTCACGCTGTTCTGGATGACCTCAAGGCTCTTGGACCTCTCGCGCACTGCCACGGTGTCGCCGGGCTTCACCTGTGCGGAAGGGATGCTGCATACGTCGCCGTTGAGGGTGATGTGATGATGGGAGACAAGCTGACGGGCGGCTGCGCGGCTGGGAGCGATACCCAGACGGTAAACCACGTTGTCGAGCCTGGACTCGAGGAGGAGAACGAGGTTCTCACCCTTCTGTCCGGCCATGCGGGTGGCCTTGTCGTAGGTGTTGCGGAACTGACGCTCGAGCACACCGTACATATATTTGACTTTCTGCTTCTCCTTGAGCTGGGTGCCGTATTCCTTCTGCTTTTTACGCTTGGAAGCCAGACCGTGCTGTCCCGGAGGGAAGCTGCGCTTCTCGAAATATTTGTCTGCGCCGAAAATGGGTTCGCCGAACTTACGGGCGATCTTGGTGCTGGGACCTGTGTATCTTGCCATGGTAATTGCTCTTTAAGGTTAAACTTTACGACGGCCTTTGGGTCTGCAACCGTTGTGGGGCATAGGGGTGACGTCGATGATCTCGGTCACGATGATGCCTGCGTTGTTGATGGTGCGGACTGCGGATTCACGGCCTGAACCGGGACCCTTGACGTAGCACTTGACCCTGCGCAGTCCTGCATCGTATGCAGTCTTGGCGGCGTCTTCGGCTGCCATCTGTGCGGCGTAGGGAGTGTTCTTCTTGGAACCCCTGAAACCGCACTTACCTGCGGAGCCCCAGCTGATGACCTGGCCCTGGGCGTTGGTAAGGGAAACGATCACGTTGTTGAAGGTTGATGAAATATGGGCCTCGCCATAAGCGTCAACCTTGACAACCCTCTTGGATGTTGTTGTTTTCTTTGCCATAATTCATCAATGTTTACTTGGTCGCCTTCTTCTTGTTGGCAACAGTCTTCTTGCGTCCCTTGCGGGTACGGGCGTT
>JAGCCD010000140.1 GCA_017651785.1 Bacteroidales bacterium | reverse complement strand
CTGTGATAGCGATACCAGATATTGTCGTAGTAGTAATAGTCACGGCCCCAATAGTGGTACAGCCTGTAGCTGGGAGGCGGACCGGGGATATAGTGGCCGTAGTGGTGATGTCCGCGGATGTGGAAGTGGGCGGGAGTGCCCCTGAACTCGTGGTGCACGGGAGGACGGTGGTGTGCGGGACCGCCGGGACGGTGGTTCACATGCACACGGGCGGGAGTGCCTGAAGGCCTGCGTCCGCCGTATGCGCCGTCTGCGTAAGGACGGGAACCGGGGGCGGGACGGCCGGAAACGCTGCCGGAACGCCTTGCTCCGCCTGCATGCGCGGTGGCATGGTCACCCGAAGGACGGTGTGCGGTGGAATGGCCGGGGCCGGCGGGTACTGCAGCGCCGCGGCTGCGGACATCGTCCGAAGAGCGGCTGGCAGACGGGCGGCTGTGGCCGTAGGAACCGTCATGGTAGCCACCTGAGCGGCGTGCGCCGGAGCTCACGGATCCGCCGGGCCTGCTTGCAGGGCTGCCGCTGGGACGGCTCTGCGACATACTGCCGGTGGACGGACGGCTATGCGATACGCTGGGGCTGCCGGAAGAACGGCGGTTCTGCGACATCGAGCTGCCGCTCGGACGGCTGGACGAGCTGCTGGGTCGGCTGACCGAGCTGCTGGAACGGCTTGGCGCGCTTGAGCGGGAACTGCTATAAGAGCCACCATGGCTATAGGTCGATCCGCCGCTGTGCGAACCGGAACTGCTGCGGGAAATGGACGAGCTGTGAGACCCGCCACCTGAAGAATGTCCGCCGCCTCCGCGGCGGGACTGGCCACAAACCTGGGCACCGGGAAGGAAAGCGAAGATGGCGGCTGCCGTCATCAAAGCTGCAAATCTCGAAACGTGTTTCATAAGGCAAGTGGTGTTTTTATTTGTAAATGTAATACTTCTGGCACAGGTTCCGGAAATCATTGACATCTGAGTCCCAATACTGGCGGATGTCGGCAACCCGGAAACGCTTGCTGAACGTAGTACTGACAAAATCCGTTCCACAAACCTTGTTAAACATGGATATTCTGTTTGGAGACAGTTCAAACGGGTTTTTTTTGTACAGCTCGTACACCGCCTGCATCACGTAGAACTGCACCAGAGTGATGGGAGCGGCCTCGTAATCGGTGAAATAATACTGTACGCCGTGAATGAGTTTTTTTGCGCTGCTGCCGTAAAAGGGAGTGTAGTGCACCGTTCTCCAGGCGACCCCGGGGACCGCGTAGCTGTCCAGCTTTTTCTTGAGCTCGTCGGCATCGATCCACTCTGCGGCAAAGGCGTCGAAGGGGATGGTATAACCTATTCCTATATTAAGGTAATTGCTGAACTCCCCTACCAGGCCGGCGCAGGGATAGCAGATGGCGCTGCGGGGATAAGGGATATTGGGCGAAGGCATTACCCAGGGGAGGCCGGTGTCGGTATAAGTCATCCAGCGCTCCCAGCCTTCCATAGGGATTACCGTGAGTTTGCATTTTATGTGGTCCTGATCGCCCTTCTGGCCGCGGTTCATGCCCTCTTCGTTTATGAGGGTCGCCACTTCTCCTACAGTGAGGCCGTAAACATAAGGAATTGGATACTGGCTCACGTACGAGAAATAACCGGGACGCACTACGCTGCCCTCTATCTTGAGGCCGCCCAGCGGATTGGGGCGGTCGAGCACCATCACGGGGATGCCGGCGGCGGCGCAGCTGCGCATCGTAAGGCCCAGGCAGCTGATGAAAGTGTAGGAGCGCGTACCCACGTCCTGAATGTCGTATACCATTATGTCTATACCTTTGAGCATCTCCGGAGTGGCCTGCCTGGTGGCTCCGTAAAGCGAGTATACGGGCAGACCGGTGGCCTCGTCCTTGCCGGATTCAACTTTACCTCCGGCCCAGATATCGCCCCTCACTCCGTGCTCGGGAGCGTAGAGGGCGACGAGATTCACGTTTTCCGCCAGGATGTCGATGGTGGTGCGCATCTGGCTGTCTACGCCGCTGGGATTGGTGAGGAGGCCGACGCGCTTGCCCTTGAGCCCCTCGAAACCGCGGTCGCGGAGGACTTCTATGCCCGGCTTTACGCGGGCCCAGGATGAGACGGAGACTACAATCGCCGCCGCACAAAGAACGTAACGAAGAAAGTGGCGAGACAGCATAGCATTACGAGTATAAAGAAACCGGTATAGCCCAGCGCCTGCTGCAGATAACCCGCAACCAGGCCCGGGAGCATCATGGAAAGGGCCATAAAGGCCGTACAGATTGCATAATGGGAGGTCTTGAGCGGACCGTCCGAGAAATGCATCATATAGAGCATATATGCGGAGAAGCCGAATCCGTAGCCGAACTGGTCGAGCACCACGCAGGCGCCCACTACCCAGAGGCTCTGTGGCTGGACTATGCTCATAAAGAGATATACCGAGCACGGTAGCGCAAGCGATAAGGCCATGGGCCACATACACTTACGCAAGCCGCTCTTTGCCACGGCAAGACCTCCCAGAATACCGCCGGCCAGAAGGGCAATGACACCGAAAGTGCCATATACCACTCCGTACATATCCGTAGAGAAGCCCAGGCCGCCGTCTGAGACCGGATCCTTGAAGAAAGGAAACAGCATCTTGACGGAAAAGGCCTCGGGGAGGCGATACAGGAGCATAAAGGCGATGGCGAGCCAGACGCCCTTCTTGCGGAAGAAGGAGGCGAATGCCTCGCCGAAGCCGCGGGCCACGTCGGACGCCGAACTTACTGCGGCCGCGCTATGGTCTTCCTGCGGACGTGGAAGGAAGAATACGTGCCACAGGGCAAACAGGGCGAGGATGGCGGCGGATACCACCATTGTAACGGACCACGCCGCTGGGATGTCTCCCATCCGCTTCTCCAGCACGCCTGCGAGCACCACCAGCACGCCCTGTCCAAAGACCATAGCGATGCGGTAGAAGGTGCTCCTGATGCCCACGAATGCAGACTGGCGCTTCTTGTCCAGCGCCAGCATATAGTAACCGTCCGCTGCTATGTCGTGAGTGGCGGAGGCAAAAGCGGCGATGATGAAGATGATGAGAGTGAGCGTGAACGGACTGATGCGCACCGCTCCGGCAACAAGGGCGACGGCGATGCACATGCATATCTGCATCGCGATAATCCACCATCTTTTGCTGCGGAATATGTCTACGAAGGGGCTCCAGAGGGGTTTTACCACCCACGGGATGCTTATGAGGCTGGTGAGCAGAGCAAGAGTGCCGTTGTCCATTCCCAGGTCTTTGAACATCACCAGGGAAATGGTGTTGACTATGAAGTACGGTATGCCCTCAACAAAGTAGAGGGTAGGTACCCACAGCCAGGGAGATCTAGTCTTCGACGCTTGCATCTGTATAATAGTGTTGCAGTATCTGTCTGTAGTCGTATCCGGCGGCCGCCATTGCCGCGGCTCCTATCTGGCACAGGCCCACTCCGTGTCCCCAGCCGTTGCCCTTCAGGACCCAGGTGTCGCCGCTGCGGCTCACCTGGAAGTTGGAGCTCTTGAGGTGGGATGTGCTCAACGCCCTTCGTATTGCAAGTTCCTTGCCGATAGTCTGAGTGTCCTTGCTGCCGACTATGCGGAGGTACTTGATTCTGCCGGAGGCTCCCCTCTCAAGGGGCTCCAGGGCCTCTATGGCTCCGAAGTCGATCCCGGTGCGTTCCTTTACCAGGGCGGAGAGTTCTGCGGTGGTGTAGCGCTGTTCCCAGTCGTGGAAGTCGGCCGTCTCAAGGTCGTAATCGTTCAGAACTTTCTCCAGGACGGAACGGTCGTGGCAGTCGCACCAGGGGTCTTCTACGCTCTGCAGATAGGGGTAGTCGCGGTCTTCCCAGCAGGTGCTGAAGAGCTCGGAACGGCCGCCGCAGCACTTTGAGAAGCGGGTGTCGCACAGCTTGCCCTGATAGCGGAGGGTGCGGCCCCAGGTCTCGTCAATCGCCCTGCGCACGGTATCTCCCACCGCAAGCGTAAGGCCCTGGTAGCGCTGGCAGTGGTCGTCGGCGCAGACATCGTAGTTAAGGTGCGGAATGGCGGACTCGGCGCTCTGCGGATTACGGCGGGACTCCATACGGGCGAGGGCCCAGCTGCGCGAGATTACGGCGTGCGCCTTGAGGAACTCGAGCGGAGCGTCGGCACGCATCTCTGAGGAGATGACGCTAAGGAGGTAGTCTTCCAGACCAACGCGGTTCACTGCGGTCACTTTGTCTCCCTCGGCAATGAACTTGAGGGAGCCGGCGAATTCCTGGTCCTGCGTGCGCTGCCAGTGGAAGTCTATGCCGATGGGGACGTCCAGCAGGCGGAAAGAGGGCTCGGAGAACAGCGTGGAGCGGGTTATGGAGTCGAAATAGAGCTCGTCGTACAGGGTGCCGTTGTAGCAGATGCGGCCGCTCTCTACGCTCACGGTCTGGATGCCGGCGCCGTCGGAGATTATCTCGAACCGTATCTGCGGGGCGGACATTATGCCTACCTCTATACGGGGCTGCTTGCGGGTGAGGCGGTCGTTGATTATCTGCTCGTCACGCGGGGCGATGCTCACCTCGGCAAGCATCTCGGTAAGCTGGCTCTCGGTGGCCTTTACGAAGTCTTCCTCGCAAGGGGCCACGAATATGCCGGCCATTTCTGCGGCGCCTGGGCTGATGGTGAGGTGCTCGGGGCCCTCTGCGTCGTAGTGATGGGAACGTATCTCGGTGCGCAGCACAGTCATAAGGCGGTACTCCCCCGTTTGCGGCTTGTACCAGGCGTACAGGTTGAAGCGGGGCTCGAGGCCCTCGTCCATCACGGGACAGCAGTCCAGCAGCTGATAGAAGAGCTTGGCGAGCGACTTGGTGGTGGTGGACTTGAGGCCGTAAACGCCGGTGGTGAACTTGTGGAAATGGTGTATGGTGGCGTCTTTCACGCGGGCCAGCGGGGCGCCGGGATTGTCAAGGAACCCGTCTACGGCGGTCTCCAGCGGCAGGACGCCGCGCGGCACGGCCTGAAAGTGCAGGTGGTCCGGGGCCGATGCGCCGCTGCGGGGGCCGTTGTAGTAGACGGTGAAGTCCTGGTAGGTCTTTGCAAAGTCGAGCATATCGGGCAGATGGTGCCAGATGGCCTGGGGGACGTGCTCGCTGCGCGCTATAACAAGGTGCTTCTGGAAAATAGGATACGGGTTTACCTGGATGTTGTAGCGGCGGCCCTTGCGCCCCTCGAACTTGAGGTGGAACTGCTCTGCGGGGCGGTGCTCCACGCACAGGAAGCAGGGGCGGGCGGCGAGATAATCGTCGTCTATGCAGGCGGTGCTGGAGCTGATTCTCGAAGGGTTGAACTGAAGCTCCGACCGTATGCCGCCAATGGTTACCGGCCGCACCTTCATGGATTTGAGGGCGCGGAAATTGGCGGCGGCAAGCGGCCAGACCGAAAGCTGGTCGCG
>JAGCCD010000015.1 GCA_017651785.1 Bacteroidales bacterium | reverse complement strand
CATCCTCGCTTCACCGATATGAAAGTGTACGGTTCTGTACACTTCTCCTTTTTCCGTTAACGTCTTCCGCCGCCCATTCCGCCGCCGAATCCGCCGCCACCGCCGCCACGGCCGCCCATTCCGCCGAATCCGGCGTTGGAAGCGTTGAGGATTAGGCTTATCTGGCTGTTGGACTTGAAGTTACCAATCATTGCGTTGGACTGGAAACGGAAAGCGTCATTTGCTGCGAGAGCGCCAAGCTTGTCCTGGGCTGCTACGTCAGCGCTGATCTTCTCGCCCTTGAAGTCGTGTCCTCCACCAAGCATTACGTTGGCGAAGATACCGTTCATCATAGAGGGCTGTACGGAGAGGTCGATAACGGTCTCTTCCTGGCCGTCGTCAACTCCGGAGAACTCAGCCTGCTCCGATTTCTTCTTGATGACCTTCACTTTCTCCACCATCTTGGCAGGAATGTTCTGGGATGCGAGCTGAGGGTCGTCCATGAAGAATGTCTTGCCGTCTATGTAGATTCTGGTTACATTCTCTCCGTTTGCGGTGATGGATCCGTCAGAGCCGACTTCGATTCCCGGGAGTTTTGAAAGGAGGTTCTGGAGCATGTCGTTATCGGTTGTCAGGAAGGACGAGGCGTTGTATTCAACGGTGTCTTTCTTGACGATGATAGGATTTGCCATATCTGAAACCGATGCTGCGTCAAGCACTTCTGCATCTTCCTCCAGAATGATGTTTCCGAGGTTCAGGGCTGCTCCCTTCACAGTAACTTCCTTGGTCACTGTCTTATAACCCATGAGCTCGACCTTGAAGGTATAATTGCCGTCCTTGACCGACTCGATGGTGACAACACCCTTTGTGTTGCTGGTTGCATACTTGTAGACGGTCTCTGATCCTTCCGGGGTGAGGGACGCGGTGGCATAGCCTACCGGCTCCTCGGTACCTGCCTCCAGGAGGGTTGCGGTAACATTGTTCTGTGCGAAGGATTTTGCCGAAGCAATCAGAGTGAACGCTAGAAGAAATGCGATCTTTAGTACTTTATTCATATTATTAAACTCTGTATTAATTCAAGTCAACGTTCTTTAGACAAGATGTGTGACCTAAAGTTTAATACATTATTAAAGAAATTTTATTTTTTTATCCTGTCAGGGTTGGCAGCCAGGAATTTTTCCCAGGAGCCTGATGAAGTACCGGCTCCGGAAAGAGGAGAACTGGTCTGATAATAGTGGCACAAGGCTATCGCAAGGGCGTCTGTTGCATCCAGGAAGGCGGGCTTTATGTCAATCCCGAGAGTCTTCTCCACTATCATTGCAACCTGCTCCTTTGAGGCGGCGCCGTTGCCGCAGATGGCAATCTTGGCCTTGCGCGGGGCGTATTCCGTCACCGGAATGCCCCTCTGCGAGGCAGCCACTATTGCGGCGCCCTGCGCCCTGCCCAGCTTGAAGATGACCTGGGCGTTCTTGGCATAGAAAGGCGACTCGATTGCCAGGCAGTCGGGATGATACTGGTCGCACAGATCACCTACCTTTGCGCTGATGGAGGCGAGCTTGGAGTACGCGTCCTCTTCCTTGCGAAGGTCCACGACTCCCATATCCAGGAATTCGGGTTTCCCGGAGGCATTCACAGAAATGATCCCGAAACCGAGTAAATTGGTTCCGGGATCTATTCCGAGTATGGTCCTTTGCTTAGTCAATGATGTCGAATCCGGTATAAGGACGGAGAACTTCGGGAATCACTATTCCCTTTTCTGTCTGGTTGTCCTCGAGCAGGGCGGCGACTACGCGCGGCAGAGCCAGGGAACTGCCGTTGAGAGTGTGGCAGAGATTGGTCTTGCCGGCCTCGTCCTTGTAGCGCAGGTGCAGGCGGTTGGCCTGGAAACTGTCGAAGTTGGAAACTGACGAAATCTCCAGCCATCTGCCCTGGGCGGCGCTCCAGAGCTCGAAGTCGTAGGTAATTGCGGAAGTGAAACTCATATCTCCGCCGCAGAGACGGAGGATGCGGTACTTGAGTCCGAGTTTGTTGACGATTCCCTCAACGTGAGCTACCATCTCGTCCAGGGCTGCGTAGCTGTCCTCGGGACGCTCGATGCGCACGATCTCCACCTTGTCGAACTGATGGAGGCGGTTGAGTCCGCGCACGTCCTTGCCGTATGAACCGGCCTCGCGGCGGAAGCAGGGAGTGTAGGCGGTGAGTTTCTGCGGAAGGGCGCTCTCCTCGAGGATCTCAAGCATGCGCCGCGCCTGTTTTTTGAACTTTGCAAGCTCTGGGGCGATGAAGGGAATGTCGGATGTGCTTCTGAAGCGCTTAAAGAGCGCCTCAAGCTCATCCACATCGCTCAGATACGCGCTGTCGTGGCTGATGGCCAGCGCCTTGCCGATGCTGCCGAAGGACAGCGGCGCAGCTTTGTGTGCGATCTCAGCGTCGATACCGGCGTCCGTCAGGGCTTTTTCCGTTTCGCTCAGGCTGAGCGGCGGAAAGCGCAGCAGCTGGCAGCGGGAGCGTATGGTGGGCAGAAGGGAAGTGTACGAGCGCGTGAGCAGAAAAAACACCGCGTACTCGGGCGCTTCCTCAAGGGTCTTGAGCAGTGCGTTCTGGGCGGGCGCCGCCATGCGCTCGGCTTCGTTGATGATGACGCACT
>JAGCCD010000139.1 GCA_017651785.1 Bacteroidales bacterium | reverse complement strand
GGCGATGGGTCCGCGGGCCTGGCCGCCGGTTGCCTGGGCGTAGTAGTTGTCCATGGAAATCTGGAAGTTGTCTATCTCCCAGCCTGCCCAGTAGCGGTTGCCCGTTACGAAGCCGGTCACTACGGCGCGCTTTGAAAGGTCGCCGCGTACGCGTACGCTTCCGAGCGTGCCGTCAAAGTCTGCGTCGTGCTCGATGAGAGGGACGGGATCTGCGTTCACATCGGAGGTATAGTAAATGGTGTAGTGGCTTCCGGCGCTGAAGGGGATGTCTTCTGCCACTACCACGTTGCCGGCATCGTCACTTGCAATGGATGTAGGCTTGACGTTGCTCCAGGTGATGGCCTTCCAGTGCGTACCGTCTGCAGGATTGAGGGCGTGCACTTTTTCACCGTCAGATACCAGCAGGGCGTCGCCGCCTGCGGTCTTATAAGCAAGGCGGTTGTAGCCGGCGGGAACTTCAACCTCAGAGAGAGTCTTGGTCCAGAGTACGGATGCGCCTGCCTCGGGGACCTTGCCTTCCTGGCGGATGAGGACGCAGCTTCCGTATGCTCCGAAGTCTTTGTCGCCTACGAAGCAGCCGGAGTAGAAGTACTCCTCGCGTGCGAGGAATGTGTCGTTGGGCTCGAGGGTGAAGACGATCTTGTTGGCGTCGTACTCAAACTTGATCCAGCCCACGTCGTTGGTCTCTACGGCAGCGCCGACGGTGCTGTCCCAGGGTGCGAAGTAGCAGTAGTGCTCAAGGTTGGTGCTCACCTCGATGGTGTAGGAGGTGCAGTCCTGAGGGAGTATGAGAGGGCTGCCGTCGCCGAAGCCGGAGAACTGGCCTACGCCGTCGGGGAGAAGCAGGTCGTAGTAGGGCTCGAATGCACCCTGCTTGATGGATACGGCCTTCTTGATGTCACCGGCCTTGATGGTGATGTTGGCGGTGCGCTCTTCCTCGTCGAATGAAGGTCCTACCGCAAGGGTTACGGTTGAGTTGGTCATTGCCTTTGTGGATACCACGGTGACCCAGTCCACCGCTGCGGGGATTTCCACCTCGAAGTTGACGTTTGAGGATACGGGGATCTCTACGTTGCCGCCCTCGGGTCCAAGCTCGAACGAAGTGGCGTTCACGTCAAGGGCGTCCATCTGGCCCTGGTTGATGGTGACGGTCTTGGAAAGCGTACCGGCCTTGATGGTTACGGTGGCGCTGCGGCCGTCGGTGCTGTCGTTCTTGAGGACGGAGGCCTTTACGGAGATCTCTCCTTCCTGTCCCTCGCCGCTTGCGGGAGAAACGGTTACCCAGGTCTGGGATGACTCCACGGTCCAGGGGATGTTGGTCTGGAACTTGACGTTCACCACGTCGCCGTCTACGGGAACGCTTACGGTCTCCGGAGACTTGAGCTCAAGTGAAGGCACCAGTTCGGGTTCGCAAGCCCAGGCAAAGACTGCGAGGGCGATGCCTGCCAGTAGTTTGATGTGTTTCATAAGTGGTTGATTAAAAGGTTAATGAATTATAGTGATTGTAAATACGTATCTATGGCCTGCCCGAAGGCGTCCCAGTACTCGAACATCCGGACGTGGCACAAGTCGAATATAAAGAGGCCGTCCGCGCTCGAGAGCATTGTGTTTACTATATCCGGGATAAGGGCTTCCTGATGGCCGCTCTCGAATCCGGAGCCGTTGCCGATGTCCGGCCCTGCCGCAAAGGGAACAGCCCCGCAGAGGCGTTTGGCGCCAAGTTTTGCAAAGCCCTCCATGGTCCATTCGCCACTGCCGTGCACCCCTGAGGTTCCGGCGTAGGCGCCAAGGAATATGAAGTCCAGAAGGTCTGCGAATCCGGTCTTCTGGTAGGCTGCGGTAGCCCATTTGTAAGTGGATTCGTTCTTCTTGATGTCGTAGGAGGAACTGCTCCAGTTCACTCCGCTGGTGTAATAGTCGCTGAACCAGGCTCCTACGTATACGCCGAACCTCACTCCTGGTGCGACGGAGTGCACTTTCCTTGCAGCTGCGTCTATGAAATCGTGCATCACGATGCAGCGGAAGGTAAGCCAGTTCCTCTCGAGCGTAGAAGGAGAACCGATGGACGTACGGCCGCGTTGCAGGACCGGCCACTTGGCGGGGGAGTTGCCCAGGTAGGTGGTGAATGCCTCAAGAGCCGCATCCGTATAGCCCGCGTCCAGGCCGTAGTCGTCGTAGCGGCAGCGGTCAAGGACAATGCCGTCAAGCCCTTCGTATGAGGCCAGCTCTCCCAGAAGGGTGAGGAGGAACTGCTGCACGTCGGGGTTGGCGGGATCCAGGAAGCGGGGGCCCGTTTCTGCATCGTCCATTGAGTTGGTGAGGCCTCCGGAGAGGTTGTCCACTGCGCACCAGCCCTTGCGGGACGGGGTATCGTACACCATACCCACATCTCCGATGGAGGAGTGGTAACCGCCTACCATAGTGTTGATTGCGGCGTTCACCCTCAGGCCGTTGGCATGTCCCTCGGCTATGAAGGCGGCGAGGTAGTCGAACGTCTCCGTACGCTCTACCCACCGGTACCGTCCGTTAACCCAGGCGGCGACTTTCTTGCACGCGGGGGCTATGGCAGACTCGAACAGGACGTCTCCGCTGGTGGGGCGGACGTCCAGGATGATGTCCGTAAAGCCCATATCCGCGATGCGCTTGCAGTCTGCGGCTATGACTGAGGCGTCGTTGGCGTAGTACTGGAAGTTGGCGGCCGCATCTACCCATACATATCTGGGCTTGCCTTTGATGGGAATGACCGCCGTGGTGTCTTCTTCCGGAACTTTTTCACGCCAGGC
>JAGCCD010000014.1 GCA_017651785.1 Bacteroidales bacterium | reverse complement strand
TCCCGCTGTCTGTGAAGTGGTATTGGGATGGCTCTCCGGTGCAGGGAAATTCCGTCGTCCTAACCAAGGGCCGTCACACCGTAAAGGCCGTTCAGTCCTTTAATGACAGGACAGAAGACCTCTTCCTTGAAATAACAGTAGAATAACCCTGTCATGACCCTGCTCATCACCGTTCTGGCAGCGCTGCTCACGCGTTTTGCCAACCCTTTCACGGGCACCGACGCCCACGGCCACACTTTCCCCGGAGCGGTAGCCCCGTTCGGCATGATCCAGCTCAGCCCCGACACCCGTCCGCAGGCCGGAGACTGGGACGGATGCAGCGGTTATCAGTATTCCGACAGCGTCATTTACGGATTCAGCCACACCCACCTGAGCGGCACCGGCTGCGACGACTGGTGCGACGTGCTCGTGACCCCCGGTGCATCCACTTTCCGCCACTCGCGCGAAAAGGCGGAACCGGGCTTCTACAGCGTCCGGCTCGATAACGGCGTGCGCGTGCGCCTTGCCGCCGGCCGCCGCTGCGCAATGCACGAGTACAAGTTCGCGCACGGACCGGCACGCCTTACCGTAGACCTCCGCCACCGCGACGTATTGGACGACTGGAGCATCAATTACGGCCCCGGCTGGTGCAGCGGCAAGCGTGTCTCGACAAGCTGGGCAAGTGGCCAGCAGCTGTACTTCTACCTCGAGTTTTCCGCCGACGGCGAATGCGAACTCATAGACGGCGGCAAGGCGGCAGTATTCACTTTCCCGGGACGAAAAGTAAGCGTTCGCGTGGGCATATCCAGCGTGTCGGAAGAGAACGCCAGACAGAACCTCATGAGCGAGTATCCGCAAAGCCTGAAGCAGCTCAGAAAGGCCGCCGCAGCGCAGTGGGAGGCATATTTGAGCAAGCTCCCCTGCCCTTATAACGACCGTGAGCACAAGCGCCGCTTCTACACGGCGCTGTATCATACCGGCATCCATCCGTCACTCTACTCTGACGTTAACGGCGAATACCGCGGCATGGACGGAGAGGTTCACCGGGCCGACGGCTGGGAGCGCTACACCGTCTTCTCTACCTGGGATACCTTCCGCGGCGAGCACCCTCTGCTGTTCGAGATTGAACCGGAGCGCAGCGCACACTTCATCCGCAGCATGATCTCCATCTACGAAGAGAACGGCAAGCTGCCCGTCTGGGAACTCTCCGGCTACGAGACCGACTGCATGATAGGCTACAACTCGGCGCCGATAGTTGCCGATGCCGTAGCCCGCGGCATAGGAGGATTCGATGTAGAAAAGGCGTACGAGGCCATGAAAGCCAGTTCCCTGAGGCCGGAATACGGACTTGACAGCTTCCGCCGCAACGGCCTCGTTCTGGCCGATGACGAGCACGAAAGTGTCTCAAAGACACTGGAATACGCCTACGACGACTGGTGCGTGGCACAGGTTGCAAAAGCCCTCGGAAAGATGGATGACTACGAGTACTACATGCGCTCGTCACAGTACTGGCGCAACGTGCTCGACCCCGGCACGGGCTTCATGCGCGCCCGTCTTAACGGCCGCTGGTTCAGCCCGTTCGACCCGCGGGAAGTGAACAACAACTACACCGAGGCCAACTCCTGGCAGTACTCCTTCTTCGTACCTCAGGACGTTCCCGGACTCGTAGAGGCACTGGGCGGTGCAGAGGCGTTCGAGGCCAGGCTTGACTCGCTGTTCACAGCTCCTGAGGGCACCACTGGCCGCAACCAGGCAGACATTACCGGCTGCATAGGCCAGTACGCACACGGCAACGAGCCAAGTCACCACATACCTTTGCTATATAAGGCCCTGGGCAAGCCGGAAAAGACGCAAGCCATTGTAAACAAGATACTTGAAACACTTTATACTTCGGCCCCCGACGGCCTTTGCGGCAACGACGACTGCGGCCAGATGTCGGCCTGGTACGTGCTTAATTCCCTGGGCCGCTACCCTCTATGCCCGGGTGCCGCAGAAGGTCCTTCAGAGCCGGTGGAGCGCATTGTCGTGAACCCCTGGTTCCAGATGGAAAACGAGATGTTCGCGGAGCCAATGGAAGTATCAATCGGCGGCGAGGGCGATATATTTTACCGCATAGACAACGGACCGTTCAGGCCTTACACCGGCCCCTTCACCGTGAGCAAGAGCTGCACCATGGAAGCCTATTCCGAGGCCCGCGGCCAGAAGAGTTTCACAACCCGCACCAACGTCTATAAGATCTTCAGTGACAGAGATATACAGGTAAACTCCAAAAGCTCCCGCATGTACTCGGCCGGCGGCCCCAACGCGCTCATAGACTCGCGCCGCGGCGGCACCAACTGGCGCACCGGAGGCTGGCTTGGCTACCAGGGAACAGACTTCGAGGCGGTGGTGGACCTGCGCTCCGTAAGGCACATCTCCAAAGTGGGCGCCGGCTTCATCCAGGACGCCCGCTCGTGGCTGTGGATGCCCCGTTTCGTGGAGTACTCCGTCTCGCAGGACGGCATTAACTACGTCCCCGTAGCCAAGGTTCCCAACAAGGTTGACGACAGGGATTACGAGCTGCAGATCTGGAACTGCGACGTGCCTGTGAACGTGCGTGCCAGATACGTAAAAGTATTCGCCAAAACCATCGGAACCATTCCTTCCTGGCACCCCGGAGCCGGCGGCCAGGGCTACATTTTCGTTGACGAAATAAGCGTGGACGCCTCTTAGTCCGCGGTTTGCTTACCCAAAGAGTTACCAGCCACCCCAACAAGGTGGCTAAAAAATGTTACACTTTTGGGAAAATATTATATATTTGTAGGTAAACTAATAGCCTATGAAAGCCACAAAACTCTTGTTTTTTGTCGCCGCTTTCTTGATGCTTTCACTTCCGTTCGGCCCTAACGCTTTGGCGCAAAGCCGCATACGCGTACAGGGAACGATAGTGGACACCAAGGGAGAGGCCGTAGTAGGAGCCATGGTCATCGTGAAAGGCACCCAGAACGGCGCCATGACCGATGCCGACGGGCGCTACACCCTCAACTCCGTTCCATCCAATGCAACGCTCACCGTAAGCCTCATAGGCTACGAAGAGCAGTCTGTCCCAGTGGACGGCCGCACAACGATAGACGTCACCCTGAAGGACGACAACCTCGTCCTTGAAGAGGCGGTCGCCATCGGTTACGGCAACCAGCGAAAAGTCACCCTCACCGGCTCAGTTGCTTCCACAACGGGTGACGAGCTCGTCAAGAACTCATCCGTAAACCTGTCGCAGGGCCTTGCAGGCCGTATGTCCGGCGTCATCGTAAACAACCGCTCCGGCGAGCCCGGTAAAGACGATGCCGTTATGTTCATCCGCGGCCGCTCCACCCTTGGAGACAACAGCCCTCTAATCATCATAGACGGCGTACAGGGCCGTGGAGACGAGTTCGGCCGCCTCACCGGCGACGAGATAGAGAGCGTCACAGTGCTTAAAGACGCGTCCGCAGCCATCTACGGAGCCCGCTCCGCAAACGGCGTCATCCTGGTCACCACCAAGCGAGGCAAGTACAACGAGGCCCCTACCGTAAGCTTCTCCTATGACCTGGGTCTTCAGAGCCCCACCCGCATGGTCAAGCTTGCAGATGCGGTGCTGTACACCACCGCCTACAACGCGGGCCTCGCCATCACCGGCGGCGCCCCCGTCTACAACGACGCCCAGATCCAGCACTACATAGACCAGGACGACCCCATCTCCTACCCCAACACAGACTGGCTGGCAGAAATCATCAAGCCCCTCTCCGCCCAGCACAAATACGGCGTGAGCATCAACGGAGGTTCGGAGAAGGCAGCCTACTTCGTGCAGTTCAACGGTCAGTATCAGGACGGTATCTATTATCAGAGCGCCACGAACTACAACCAGTTCAACCTCCGCTCCAACCTGGACATCCAGGTAACCAAGAGCCTCAAGCTGGGTGTAGACATCAACGCCCGCCAGCAGCACAAGAACTACTCGGCCTTCCCGTCAGACAACTACGGTATCTTCTACATCGCCCAGCGCATGAGACCTACCGGAGCCGCCTACTTCCCTGACGGCGCCGGCGCAAGCCAGGGCTTCGAAGGCAAGCTCCTTCGCGGCGGCACCAACCCCGCGGTGCTGGTGCAGGACCTCACCGGTTACGACCGCACCACCATCAACACCATCAACACCACCTTCACCGCCACTTGGGACCTGAGTTCCCTCACCAAGGGTCTCTCGGTAAACGGCCACCTGGCATACGACCTTGTGAGCACCTTCAACAAGAACTGGCAGCAGAACTGGAACTACTACAGCTACGACGAGATAACGGAGCTCTTCGAGGAGCGCTCCAACTCTTACTGGCCCACCCCCGTCCTGCATGAGTATCAGGTACATACGCACAACACTGCCATAAACGCCAACATCAACTACGACCGCGACTTCTCCGGCCACCACGTCACCGCCCTCGCCGGCTTCGAGCAGAACGCCTACAGGCTCGACCGCTTCAACGCCGGCATCAACAGCTATGCGTCAGACATTCTGGACGAGTTCTTCGCCGGTACCGCAGACAAGAGCTGGTACACCATCGGCGGTTACGCAAGGGAGACCGCCCGCCGTTCGTTCTTCGGCCGTGTGGGCTACGACTACAAGAGCAAATACCTCTTCCAGGCCCTTATCCGTTACGACGGATCCGAGAACTTCCCCGCCCACAAGCGCTGGGGTATCTTCCCCGGTGTATCCATAGGCTGGCGCAT
>JAGCCD010000138.1 GCA_017651785.1 Bacteroidales bacterium | reverse complement strand
TAATCGCCCGCACCCGCAACGCAGACGGCTCCTGGGGCTGGACCAACCCTATGGTAGACGTAAACGGAGCGTCAGACGGCAACAAGCTGGGAGAGGGTTCCTGGTATCAGCAGGCAATGACGGCGCAGGCAAGCATCTCGTACGCCAACTCTTTCGGTAAGCACAATGTGGAGGCGCTGGCGCTGGCTGAGATCCGCGACTTCCAGTCCAACAGCCTCAGCGCCTATGTGAAGAACGTTCCGTTCGCCCTCCTTCCCGAGCTTGACAACGGCACTCCCACTGCAAGCCCCGTTATGGGCTACAGCAACGCCTCCCGCAGCGCCGGCTATGTGGGCCGCCTCCGTTATAACTACGACGAGAAGTACCTCGCCGAGTTCACCGGCCGTTACGACGGCTCCTACAAGTTCGCCGGAATGACCAAGACCCGCTGGGGCTTCTTCCCCTCCGCTTCGCTGGGATGGATCATCTCAAAGGAGCCCTTCATGCAGGGCTGGCAGTCTCTGGACAACCTCAAGCTGCGCGCCTCCGTGGGCCTTCTGGGCAACGACGGCGTGAGCCCCTATATGTTCCTGAGCAAATACGCGCTGGGCGGCAAGGTCCTTTATCCCGGCTCTGCGGCTGTCCCCGCATACTACACCTCCGGCATTCCAAACAAAGACCTCACGTGGGAAAAGACCCTCAGCTGGAACGTCGGCTGGGACATCTCCCTGTGGAACGGCCTGCTGGGCATGGAGGTAGACGGCTTCTACAACTACACATTCGACATCCTTAGCTGGAACGGCGGCGGCCACCCCGATTCAATGGGCGGATACTACCCCACATACGTTAACGGAAACTCCATAGACAGCAAGGGTATAGACATTCTGGTAAGCCACCGCAACAGCTTCTCGCTTGGCGGCAAACCCTTCTTCTACGAACTCGCCGCAACCCTCACCTACAGCAAGACCCGCTGGCTCAAGTACAACGACGAGCCCAACGTCCCCGAGTGGCAGAAAGTCACCGGAACCACCTACGGTCAGCACTGGGGCTGGATTGCAGAGGGCCTTTACAGGAGCGAGGAAGAGATAGACAACTCTGCCTGGTACGGCACCCGTCCCTGCATAGGAGACATAAAGTACAGGGACCTGAACGGCGACGGACAGATCGACTGGCAGGACAGGGGCATCTTCGGCAAGTCCAACAGGCCCGAGCTCACCTACGGTCTTAACATCAACTTGGGCTGGAACGGTTTCGACGCCAACCTACAGTTCACCGGCGGCGCCCTGTTCCAGGTATCTATGACCGGTACGTATTTCAACGAGAACGACGACAACACCATCTGGACCCAGACCTTCAAGGAAGGCGGCAACTCCCCTCTCTTCCTCGTAGAAAACGCCTGCAGCCTGGACAATCCAAACGGTACCTTCCCCCGCCTTACCCTCAGCGCAACCGGTCACGGCGGAGACAACGGCCTGAGCTCCAGCTTCTGGTGGCGTGACGGCACGTACGTTCGCCTCAAGACCGCGCAGCTCGGCTACACTCTGCCGGCAAACATCACCCGCAGCTTCGGCGTAGAGGCTCTCCGCTTCTTCGTAGAGGGCAACAACCTCTTCACCCTGGACGGCCTTCCCGAAGGCATTGACCCGGAATCTCCCGGAGTGAACAACGGATACTATCCCCAGCAGCGCAACCTGATGGGCGGCGTAACAATAACCTTCTAATACAGACTGCCTTATGAAAAAGATACTCATCGCACTCGGCTTCTGCGGCATTCTGACCGCCTGCAACGACTTCCTGGACATGACTCCCCGGGACAGCATCTCGGACAAGGTGATGTGGGCCACTACGGAGAGCGCAGAATACGCCGTCAACAGCATATACTCATACGCATACGACATCTATGCCTCCTGGCCCAGCGCCGTGGGCATGACCGAGTCGTTCACCGACGAATTCAAATACGGAGCATACAACAACTTCGCTTTCTGCCTCATCCCCAGCCAGGTGGCATACGGCGGCACCAACCTCACCAACAGCTTCGTGAGCGTGTACCTCGGATGCTGGAGCCAGCTGTACAACGCCATCCGCCGCACCAACGAGGCCATCAGCAACCTCAAGGAGCTCGGCACCGGTCTTCCCCAGGAAGTCCAGCAGCGACTTGACGGCGAGCTGCGCCTGATGCGCGGCTGGCTGTACTTCGAGCTTGTAAAGCGCTACAAGGAGGTCATCATCTACAAGGAAGACCTTACGGAAATACAGATCAACAAGCCCCTTTCTACTGAAGCAGAGGGATGGGACCTCATTTACGAAGACCTCAGCACCGCCGCTTCCCTGCTGCCGGAAAAGGCCAAAGCGGGCGGAAGGCTCGACAAAGGCGTCGCCCTCGCCCTCATAACACGCTCGATGCTTTACGCCGGCAGGTACGACAAGGTGGTGCAGGCCGCCGACGAACTGGAGCTTATGGGCTATGAGCTCGAGCCCAACTACGCGGACGCTTTCACAAAGACCGTCCAGGCAGGCAACAAAGAGACCATACTCCAGTACAGCTTCTCCTACGCCGACGGCCTCACGCACGAATTCGACTTCTACTACGCCCCCGGCGGAGACTACAAGCTCGTGAACCAGCAGGGCGGCGGCTACGGCACCCCCACCCAGGAAATGGTAGAGAGCTACGAACTCGCCACCGGAGGCAAGCCGGACTGGAGCGTCTGGCACGGCACCACTGTGGCGGAACCCCCGTACAAGCAGCTGGAGCCCCGTTTCCAGGCAACCATCCTCTATAACGGCGCCCCTTGGAAAGACCGCGTAATAGAGCCCTGGGTAGGCGGAACCGACGGCTGGTGCGAGTGGAACAAAGATCCCAAACCCGAGGGACGCACCACAACCGGCTACTATCTCAAGAAGTTCGTAGACGAGTCCCATGACCTGTCTGTCCGTACCCAGAGCACGCAGCATTTCGTACTCCTGCGCTACGGCGAGGTACTTCTCAACAAGGCAGAAGCCTGCTACAGGACCAAGGACGAGGAAGGCGCCAACGCGGCCGTAAAGGCAATCCGCTCGCGCGTCGGTCTTCCCTACTCCAGCAAAAGCGGAGAAGCCCTCTGGCAGGCCATACGCCAGGAGCGCCGCATAGAGCTGGCCTTCGAAGACCACTGGTACTGGGATCTCCGCCGCTGGGGCGACGCCGTAAAGAACTATCCCGAGGGCCTTAACAACTACCAGGTACACGGCCTAAAGATAGAGCCCACCGCCGTAGACGGCCAGTATCAGTATACCTACGTGTCCGTGGACGACAAAGACCGCAACTTCCCGGACAAGATGCTCAAGCGCTTCCCCATCCCCGACGGGGAGCTCAATTCCAATGCACTCGTAAACCAGTATCCCGAATGGAATTAGCTATGAAAAAGACACTGACCATACTTCTGGCGGCTTCCCTTTCCCTGGCCGCCTGCCAGCCCGAATACGTGCTGCCCACGGCTCAGAGACAGGGCATCACCTCGCTGGTCGCATACTTCTCATTCGGCGCCTTTGAAGGACAGGAACTCGGCAGGCTTGAGATCAACGACCCCGACGCCGACCGCTACGTCATCCCCATCCCCTGGTACTTCCCCGAGAACTCGGACGACATTACCACTCCCTATATGGTAAAAATGCGTGTACGCGCCTCTCTGGAAGCGAATTGCAAGATAGATCCCCCTCTGACGGTCCTGGACCTTACGGAGGAGAACCACTTCACCTACACCGACGCCACGGGAGCCTCGCGTGACATAATAATCACCGGCGAGCGCGTCCGCTCGTCAAAGTGCGAAATCCTGTCTTTCATGCTCAAGAAGCCCACGCTCAGCGGCATCATAGACAAAGAAAACAGGGTTATCTCGCTCGTCACGGCCAACGACCTTTCGGTAGCCGAGGCCAGCGCCACCCTGTCCGCCCACGCAAAGATTTCCCCCGACCCGGCAGAACCGCATAACTACAACGACGGCTTTACTTTCACCGTTACCGCAGATGACGGCAAGACCACCGCAGACTACACGGTGGTGAAGAACATCCCTCAGAAGATAGGTTACGGCGTAAATCCCACCAGCGCAGAGAAACTCTTCAACCTTGATCCTTCCTCGGGCCTGGGACTCCCCGGATACAAGGAAAATGTGAACGTATCAATGGGTGTGCTTGATTCCTACCTCATCGTAAACCTGGGCGACGGTTCAGCTCCCAAGTACTACAACAAGGTCATCGCCACATATCAGGGGCAGATAAAGATTGGCTCCGCGGTACCCACCGGCGCCATAGCGTCCGACGAGAAAGACCACCTGCTCATCTGCAACCTCGCCGCGCCGGGAGAGACATTCAGCATCTGGAAGACCTCCTCCGTGAACCAGGCTCCCGAGCTTCTCCTTTCCTTCCTGAATGAGGAAGACGTACAGATCGGCCTGGAGATGAAGGTCATAGGCGACATAGACGGCGAGGCATCCATATCCGTCACCTATCCCGGCCTTGAAGGAGTAACCACCAGCAGCCGCTTCCGCTCCATCCACATAGTAGGAGGAGAAGTAGTGTCCAACGAGCTCAAGGACGTACTGGCCACGGGCTTCGCCTGGGGATCGGGACCTTCCGGCAGCACCTGCCTCCCCGCCGCAAATCCCAACAACGCCGAGGGCTGGTACAGCTGCGTCTATTCAGAGAACGCCCTCACCTGGTTCAAGCCCGACCTTACGGTAGGTAAAAAGCTCAACGGCTACGGTGACGGCACCGACGACGTTTCCGGCGGCGGCACTTACGTAGACAGCAACACTTCCCCCAACAACCTGGATACCAAGTGTTTCAACAACGCCCGCTTCCTCGTGCTCTTTGTCTCCAACCACTTCCCCAAGTGGTGGCCCGGTCCGCAGCTGTACGTGTACGACATCACTTCCGGCGCTCCCGGCGGAGACAATATCTGGAACAGCCCGTCCCTGGTATTCTCGCAGCCTTATATGTACGACCAGCAGTACAACACCGGCGGCCAGGACGGCAATGGCGCCTGCGGAGACGTAATACTCGCCCCTTCGGCAGACGGCTATATGCTGTACATCTACTACTACGACCACTATTCCCAGATGATAGGCGGATGGAGCCTCGACTGCATCAAGAAATGAGACTGACTCTGTTAATACCTTTATTGATGCTTGCCGCGGGCTGCTCCGGCGCCCCGTCGGCAGACTATCCCGCCTGGCGATGGCCAGACAAGGAGCCGCCAGTAGTAGAGCCCCCGGAAGAGCCGTTCCCGAAAATCATTGCCCTTGGCTGGACCAACGTAACCGATTCGTACCCGGGCTTGGTCTTCACTAACATTTATCGCAGTCCGTCAGAGATAAACGGCAATAAGACAATAGCTTACATCGCCGTAGCACCACTGCTTCAGGTTGACTGGGACGTTCTGAGCATAAACGATCCCACCATCCAGGGCACCCAGGACAAGCTCAGGACTCCGGACGAGTATTTCAGCCAGACCGGCGCACCGGTAATCTTAAACGGCGGCTATTTCTTTTCCGAGGGCGGCAAGAACTACAACGCCAGCGTTGCGGTTAGCACAAGCCTGACCTTAGGAGTGAATATCAATTACGCTTCAATTGACTGGGAAACAATGTATTACCCCACCAGAGGCGTCTTCTTCCAGAACTCCGGAGGGAAGCCCCGGGTGGGATGGACCTACTGGAGCGGAGGCGCAAACCACTACCTGTACAACGAGCCCGCTGCCAATTCCTGGTCAAAGGATCCTCTCCAGGTGCCGGATGCCAACTTCCCTGCCAAAGCAAGTAACTTCGCACCACAGACCGCAATAGGAGGCGGCCCCGTGCTGCTTAAAGACGGCAACGTCGTGAACACCTGGGAGGCTGAGCTCCTCTACGGCAGCGGCGCCGACGACAAGATGCCCGAGGCCCGTCACCCCCGCTCAGCCATAGGCGTAACCCCGGACGGCCTGCTCATACTCTTCGTATGTGAAGGCCGCGGAATGACAGAGGGCGTAGCCGGCATGACCTTCGCAGAAGAAGCGGAGGTGCTAAAATCGCTCGGCTGCACAGACGCGCTCAACCTGGACGGCGGCGGCTCTTCCTGCCTGCTCGTTCAGGGATCACAGACCATCAAAGTGTCTGACGGCTCCCAGAGACCGGTTGCATCAGTTGTAATACTCAAACGCAGATGACGACAGGCCGTATAATAACAGCACTTGCGCTTGCGGCGCTCGCGTTCTCCTGCAACCCGGAGGATCCGAATGCCTACAAGTGGCGTGACGCCTGGCGTGAAAAAGTTCCGGAAGAAGACACCACGGCGGTCATTCCCATCAAAGGCAAGCCCAGATATGTATGGGTAGACGCCGCCGCCAACTTCCAGTACTACGCCAACGACGCCTCAGTCATAGCCGCAGACTGCAAGCGCATCGCGGATATGGGCTTCACGGACATCATCCTGGACGTCCGCCCCACAAGCGGAGATGTCCTGTTCGAGTCTGCCGTAGCTCCCGCGTGCAAAAAAGTCGCCGCCTGGGTCAACGGCAGGTACCGGTGGGTGGAGCGCACAGCAACGTTCGACTACCTCGCCGCCTTCATTGCCGAGGGGCATGCAAACGGGCTCAGGGTAAACGCTGCAATAAACACAATGGTAGGCGGTTACCATTCCTCCATAGGAGATGTGGGTATGGTGTACGATACCCCGTCCCGCAAGGGCTGGTGCGCAGTGGACAACCTATCCGGAGGCCTCAC
>JAGCCD010000137.1 GCA_017651785.1 Bacteroidales bacterium | reverse complement strand
GTGGTAAGGTTGGTAATGCCCTGCTCCTTGGCGTAATATGCCTGGGCGATGGCGGAGTTGAGCTTGTGGCTTCCGGCGGGAGACACGCTCTCGTTCTTGAAATAGATGTGGGCAGGGGTGCCGAGCGCCTTTTCCAGCTCGTAAGCGCGCACGAGAGGGGTGCATCGGTAAGCAGCGTACTGCTCACGTACTTCCTCCGGGATGGGGATCCATACATCGGTCTGGTTTAGCTCCTGGTCTGCGCAGGCCTTGCAGAAGATGGGATAGAGGTCCTCGGGCTTGAGGGGCTGCTTGGTCGCAGGGTGCAGGAAGGGCAGGGGCGTGTTGGGCATGACCGCCTGGATGTTGAAGTAATGGGTCGGAATCTCTGACTCCGGGAGGATGAATTTTTTCTGTTTCATATTACTATAGATTTAAAATGGAAAAATACATAAAAAAAACTGTCCGGACATTGCATCCGGACAGCCACCCTTTTTTAACTTTTTAAAGACGAGACGTATAACACCTCTAGTGCACCTGACCGGAAATATCCTTCAGGCGCCACCAAGCTATGACGTTTACGTTACTCATCGACTGCAAATATAGAAATTTTCTGTATATTTGTACTCACCACAACAAATTTTTTTCAAAAATATGTCAGTAACACGCAAACTTTGGTCCCGCAATGCGGAAGGAAAGCCGATTTTCCGCTATACAATCACCAATTCATCAGGCGCTTCGGTCGTTCTTTGCAACTTCGGCGCAGCCATCGTTGGAGTCAACGTGCCCGATAAGAACGGCAAGCTGGGAGACGTAGTCCTTGGCTATGGCAAGGCAGAATATTACGACCACGACGGCCCCTGCTTCGGAAAATGCCCCGGCAGGTTCGCAAACCGCATAGCCAAAGGCCATCTGGAAGTGGGCGGCAAGACCTACAGTCTGCCCATAAACAACGGCCCCAACCACCTTCACGGCGGTCCCGAGGGCTTCCAGAACCGCGTCTGGGAGTCCCGCAAGAAGAACGGCGCCGTAGAATTCAAATACGTCTCTGCAGACGGCGAGATGGGCTATCCCGGCAATCTGGTAGTCGTAGCCCACTACGAGTGGAGCGAGGATAATGTCCTCCGCCTCACCTTCACCGCACGTACAGACGCCAAAACCGTCATCAACCTTACCAATCACGCATACTTCAATCTTGACTGCGGCGGCTCCGTGCTGCGTCACACCCTGCAGCTCAACGCCTCCGAGTACCTTCCCACAGACTCTACCCTCATTCCCCTGGGAGAGTCGGAGCCCGTAGCCGGTACACCTATGGACTTCCTCAACCCCAAGCGCCTTGGAAAGGACATCCGCAAGGACTTCCCGGCGCTCAAGTACGGCAAGGGCTATGACGCCTGCTGGCTCATAGACGGTTACACGCCCGGCCAGTTGCAGACGGCTGCAATCCTTAAGGGCCCCCGCAGCGGCCGCACACTCACCGTCACAACCACCCAGCCCGGCGTCCAGATTTATACCGGCAACTGGCTCAACGGCTGCCCCAAGGGCAAACGAGGCCGCATATATCATGACTATGACGGAGTGGCCATCGAGTGCCAGCACTATCCGGACAGCCCCAACCGTCCCGAGTATCCTCCCGTAGTGCTCAAGCCACACAAACTCTTCCACGAGGCGATAGTGTTCGATTTCGGAGTAGAGAAGTAATATGTTCTCATTTATTATAAGTATCCTGGCACTCGTGCTGGGATATCTGATTTACGGCCGCATAGTAGAAAGGATCTTCAGGCCGGACGCCTCCAGGCTCACTCCTGCGGTGTCTATGGAAGACGGCGTAGACTACATCCCCATGCCCACCTGGAAGGTCTTTATGATCCAGTTCCTGAACATCGCGGGCACCGGTCCCATATTCGGAGCCATAATGGGCGCCAAGTTCGGTCCTTCCTGCTATCTGTGGATAGTGCTTGGCTGCATCTTCGCCGGCGGTGTTCACGACTACTTTTCCGGAATGCTTTCCATGCGCAAGAAAGGCGCCACGCTTCCGGAGATCGTGGGCAGCGAGTTCCGTTGGGGCAGCCGTACGGTAATCATTATCTTTACAACCATTGTGCTGCTGATGGTCGGGGCCGTATTCGTGTACAGCCCCGCCCTCATCCTTGGAGACCTTGCCGGAGACGGATCTGCCACCGCAATGCTCATCTGGGCCGGTGTGATCCTTGTCTACTACATCATCGCAACGCTGCTGCCTGTAGATAAGATTATAGGAAAGATATATCCGCTGTTCGCATTTGCGCTGCTGTTCATGGCGGCCTCGCTTTTCGTGTGCCTGCTTGTCAAATGGCCGTCTATTCCGGAGATCTGGGACGGCCTGCAGAACAGGGCGCCCAGCGTTGGCGTGAAGGGACAGAGCATTTTCCCGTGCCTGTTCATCACCGTGGCGTGCGGCGCTATCAGCGGCTTCCACGGAACCCAGAGTCCTATGATGGCAAGGTGCCTTAAAAACGAGCGTCTCGGTCGCCCCATCTTTTACGGTGCAATGATAGTAGAGGGCGTCGTAGCCCTTGTCTGGGCTGCCGTGAGCTCATATTTCTTCTTCGACGGCGGCATGGCCGAGTGCGGCTTGCAGTCTGCTTCCGCGCCTCAGGTAGTTACGGCAATCAGCAAGCACTGGCTCGGCGTTGTGGGCAGCATCCTGGCAATCCTCGGAGTTGTCGCGGCCCCCATCACTTCCGGAGACACCGCCCTTCGCGGCGCCCGTCTCAACATAGCCGATTTCTTCCATCTGCGGCAGGACAAGGTTGTTAACCGCCTGTTAGTCAGCATACCCATCTTTGTGGCCGTTGGCCTGCTCCTTTGGCTCAACTTCGCCCACGAGGACGGCTTCAACGTCATCTGGCGCTACTTCGGCCTGTCCAATCAGCTGCTCTCGGTGTTCATGCTGGGCGCCGCAACGGTGTATCTGGTGCGCGCATATCCACGTGGCTGGCAATTCCTCATCACCGGCCTGCCGGCAATCTTCATGTTCACGGTCTGTCTTACCTTTATCTGCGTAGACAAGACCTGCATCGGCCTGCCTATGGAGTGGACGCCCTGGATAGCGCCTCTCTGGACGCTGCTTGCCACCCTGCAGCTGGTTACCTGGGTTTCATCAGAAAAACGTAAAACACGCCGATAATGAAAAGGTTCGACATCCCCATGCGCTGCCCCTCGTCCCGTGTACGTGAGGCCGCCAAAGAGGCAGAGGGCGAATTCACCCTCATATATACCCGTTCCACTCAGCTGAGCTGGGTGCAGTTCGGCCTTGAGCGCCTGCTGCAGATTGCCCGCGATACGGGCGCCGCGATGATTTATGCCGACCATTTCGACGGAGACGCACCGTCGCCCGTCATCGACTGTCAGAAGGGCGCTCTGCGCGACGACTTCGACTTTGGCGGCGTGCAGGTATATCGCACCTCGGCGCTCAGGCAGGCGGCGGAAGCAATGACAGGGGACTATCAGTTCGCAGGCCTGTACGACCTTCGCCTGAGGGTATCTGAGCTCGGCCCGCTGGTGCACGTTCCGGAATACCTGTATTACGAGATAGAGACCGACCGCCGCTCCTCCGGAGAGAAACTGTTCGACTATGTGGATCCTCGCAACAGGGCTGTCCAGATAGAGATGGAACAGGCTTGTACAGAGCACCTTAAGCGTATCGGTGGCAGGCTTTCGCCCTCTTTCCTAGAGGTGGACCTGGGCGGTGGAGACTTCGAGTTCGAGTCGTCCGTGGTCATCCCTGCC